>JAYELB010000019.1:0-5922 GCA_034717055.1 Methanobacteriota archaeon | reverse complement strand
CACTTAACCGTTTATTTCCCCTCTGCGCCTCTCTGCGTACTCTGCGGTTAAATTCCCTGTTGGTTGCAGTATGTTCCATGTTCCGATAGTTCCTGCATAGTGAAGTCTACCGATAGTGGTTTAGGTAACTGAGTAGTTACTATTTTCTTAAGGTAGTGCCATTGGTAAGGAAGGGGTATTTGAAATCAATAGGAATTAAGTGAAGAAGAATACGACCAAGAAACAGCGGAAATTTTAGAGGCATGCAGCCCTACGCTGCTGGTTTTGATTTTTGGGTGGGAAACTTGGGTATCAAGGGACTTTATAGGTGCTAACCCCACCGATGCCATCTCTATTCCTCTAGCTTCTTGTGCTAATTTTCTAAGTTTCTGGAATTTGGTAAGAAATTCTGCTTCGGACATATTAAGACCGAGTTTTCGAATATATTTGTCTTTTTCTATCACCCTCAAGTCTTCGTGTATAGTCACCCAAAGCAGTTTATAGCAGTCCAATGTAACACGAACTAAATGATCGTATGCCTTCACAAGGTTCTCATCTTTGTCTTGAATATCTAATTCAGGATTAAAATATTGAGATATATGTGCAAATGTATTTTCGAGTTCAATCACCATCTGACGGGGTTTGTCGCCGAGGTATCCAACCAAATCGGAGTATGCAGGTACAAATTCAGTTCTATAGAACTCAAAAACTTCCCCCATATCCATGAATTTGTTACCTATCTATGAGTTTATTGTCTCATCAAACATACGATTTATATCATAATCTCTTAGCTTAAAGATATTACCTCTGGTAGATACAACACCATGACCACTAGGTTCGATGACTTGCAATTCTCTGCCGATTTTATCTTCTATAAATTTCTCAACATCTGATGTCGTAGAGAACTTTTCGATATCTACACCATACTTTTCTTCGAATATCACAGTCTTACTCATTGCTTTGGTGTATCTGTCGGTCTGCATTTCGGGTAGCCTCCTTTATTCATATTCCATTTTTGGAATATGAATCTCAAACCAATCACATGTTATATAAACTTTTCTGTGATATAAATCTTTTGGGTGCATTCCACATGGAGATCGGACAAATACGTACCCCAGAACGCCGCTTCGTCACGCGCCCAACCCAACCCCCAACACATGAGAAAGCATCGTGATAGATTCATGAAGTCACCATACCCCGCACTTAAGTACAAGGCTTGTGCACCAGTGATTTCACATTCGGTTTGGCTACACCGAGGTCATGTATGTAATCAGCCAGTAGCAAACATACGCATCGATCGTGAAGCTCTCCTCGTTCCATGCTGGGAAAATTGAAACTCATCCCACATAAATCCGACTGCGCAGTTCGATCTTTCGGTCGGGGGCGGACGCACGTCATTACAGGTGCCCCCCACCCCGCGCCGAATGACAGGGATGCATGACTGTACACACCACCTCGAAAGCCACTATCGCAAGCAGTTCGGCAGCAGTGACCGAGCCCCACATGCCAACCGCCCCACCCCACTCAGACCACCACCCACGCCGCAACAAAGACCGCCACGATCCCGACGATATCTCCGATCGCGGTGATGAGCGGGATCACGACGTCATCAGGATCGAGTCCGTGTCTGTGCGATACGAATGTGATGATGATGGTTGCAGCAAAGACCACGACCATCTCGATGCATCCTGCGATCAGTGTTATCTTGAGCAGCAGACCATATACGACGTCGATACCCAGCAGAATTGCAGCCACCCAGACCGCCACACTGAGCACCACGCACGATACGCATCCGATCACCAGGCACGCTATGATGTTGTTTCTGACCACCACGCCTCCGACCGGCTCGACAAGACCGAGATGAAACGCAGACGAGAGTCTTGCGCCAAGAATGCTGCCCGTATCGCCGCCAACCTTGATAAGCGGCGGGATCAGGATCAAAAGCACTGGAAAAGTAAGGAGAAGGTCCTGCCCGGCATGGAGCAGTTGACCTGCCGTGATGCTGATGATTGCTGCAACGAGAAGAACAGGGAGTCCCCGCTTAACGATTCCGGTCACAGTGTAATATGCCATATCCGGATCACCACCTCTGCAGCACAGAAGACCATAAGCATCGTGATAACATCGCCGAGCGTGCCGAGCGCAGGCGTAGTGACGTTATCCGGATCGATTCCATGCTTGAATGCACCGATTGTTATAACAACCGCAATGAACGCGAGAACCAAGCCGGATAACACGCCTGCAAAGACCGCGATCGAGACGAGCACAACCACCCCTACACTTTTCATACCGAGCGCAACTGTGAATATGTGGGCAAGTATCCCGAGCACAACCGACATGATCAGACTGAGCGCCAGCGAACCTGCCACGTTGTTTATGAGTTCTGGGGTCCGTTCGATCCTGCTGATCAATCCAAGATGTATCGCACTTCCGAGACGGGAGCCGAGTGTGCAGGAGATGTTGCCACGCATCCCGAGTATCGCAGGCACGAGCACCAGCAGCCCGGGAATCATCTCGATCGCATCGATCATCTTGACCAGTATGACACCGGCAAAGACTCCTCCGATGGTGCAGACGAGTTCGAAAGGCAGCGCCTCACCAACGATGCTTTTTATACTTGTGTACCGATCAAGGTAGTCGTCTTGTTCCGGCATAGTAATATCATCGGGTGCAAGATATTAAAATGTGGCGGAGGGGTTGGTTAGAATATGGGTGAAAAAACATATAATACAGTAATAGTCAAATAGTTCCTTCGAGAGAGGTTGCAAATGATTAGTAAGATACATCTCAAGAACTTCAAGGCACTGAGAGATACCGGGGAACTTGAGATTAAACCAATAACATTTCTCGTTGGTCCGAATAGCTCAGGAAAAACCAGCTTGATTCAATCCATTCTGGCGTTAAGACAGACTGTGCGGAGTCATGACCCAAACACGCCTCTGATTTTGGATGATGATTATGTCAATCTCGGCTCCTACCGAGATGTGGTCTTCGGGCACGATGAAAGAAAGGAGATATGTATAGGTTTTGAAGCTGATGAAAATAGATGGGAAATAGTTTTTTCCGTATATAGAAGTGGTAATAATCAAGGGGCAATCTACCTGAAGTCGCTTGATTTTGATGGTGAGAATATACCCCTGCCACAGAAAGAGAAGGGAAAAATCGCCAAAAAAAGCATTAATTTCTCAATAAGAAAAAAAGGGAAAGGTGGTGGACATTTTATCACTGCGGACGATGAAGAAGACTTCGGTGAACAACCCATAGAATTATCAAAATTTTATGGGATTCGCTTTAAGAAATACAAAGATCCCAGTAAGTACTTTGACTATCTACGGGCACACCCCTCATTTTTATTCGCAAACATGCTAGCTGGTAACTTGGTAGAAGTTATTTTTAATAATATCCATCATATTGGTCCAAACAGGGATGAACCAGAGAGAATATACACAGCTACAGGTGCATCCCCTCAGGAGGTTGGGAAGTGGGGGGAGGGATCAGTTAATATCCTACTTCTGGAGAAAGGGATCCGAGAGAAAGTTAGAGAGTGGCTGAAGAACTTTGATATTTCTCTGGACTTTGATCTGGAAGAACTGAGCGGAAAAACCGGAGGGCATACCAATACTTATAAAATAATGCTGATTGACCCCAATACTAAAACAGAGGTTAATCTGGTCGATGTTGGGTTTGGGGCAAGCCAGATCCTCCCTATAATCGTAGAGGGTTTTAATGCCCCAAAAAACGCTCTATTAATGATCGAAGAACCAGAGATACATCTTCATCCGCGGGCACAAGGTACGATGGGTGATCTTCTGGTCGATATGGTAAAATTTAATGAGAAAAAGCTCATTGTAGAGACGCATTGTGATTTATTAATTCGGCGAGTGTGTAAAAACATTCTTCAAAAGAAGATCGATCACATGGACGTGGTAATCTATTACTTTGACCCTACAGAAAGTGGGACCGAAATTAAGACGATAACCATCAACAAAAACGGTCAATTCGAAAACTTCCCGGATGACTTCTTCGAAGAGAGCTTTGAAGAGGCGATGGAGATGGCAGAACTTATGTCACCAGAGGAGTGATTTTTTTGATCCGGCTTGTGATCGATGCCAATGTTCTGGGCGATGTCTGCCGCGATAAAGATAACGCAAGAGAGGTCCTTGATATTGTACGAAAGAGACGTCTGACTGTAATTTTTTGTACGGAGATATCAAACGAATATAAACCACTATTCAAGCACCCTAACTGTAAAAAAATACAGAAAAATAATTCAGGAGTGGTATACGCTCATGGTATCCAGATCCGGATTCGGTAAAAAGGTCAAAATCGAGAGTGGTACTGTGAACAAATGCTTCTCCGATCTCATAACGCAAAAGAAGTTTACGGAGAAGGATATAGTTTATGTGAAAGCAGCAAAGAAGATAAAAGAGAGGGATAAGATTTTGATCGCTTATGAATGGCATTTTCAGAATGCTGATTCCTGTATCGAACAATTTGGGCATCAGAAGACTTGATCTTGATTGCGCGGTTGATTTCCTGAATGCGCGGTGACCGCGCGCCCTTACGACTCAAATATCCGCTTTAAGAGCCGCATAATCCTGTACTTGATCGGCAGCGTTTCACCAACTGTTCTTCACACTTGTGTACCGATTAAGGTGGTCGTCTCGCTCCGGCATAGTAATATCATCAGGTGCAAGATATTAAAATATGGCGGACGGGTTGGTTTGTAGACTGTAAGTTAATCTTTTAACCCATCGTGCCGATACTAGCACCGATGAATAAATCGACATTTGAGATCGCAGCATCGATAGGTGCGTTGCTCCTCTTTATCCTGATGTGCGTCATATTAAACAGCATCAACGCAGGAGGCGTTGGTTTTCTGGCAGCGCTACTACTATTCATCCTAGTAATCAGTGCGGCAGGATTCAAACTGGCTGATTTTGGAGAATAACAGTGGCTGTCAGCACCCATTACTTAAGCTTCTCAACAGGCGGGAATGCAGACATCATCGACATAACAGATGATGTCGCTGACGCGCTCTCAAACTCAGGACTCTCCGACGGAACCGCCACGATATTTGCGCCCGGAGCTACTGGTGCGGTGACAACGATCGAGTACGAATCCGGTCTGATCTCTGATCTTAAGGAGATGCTTGAGCGGATTGCGCCGCAGAACACCCGATATGCGCACAACCTGAAGTGGGGCGATGGCAACGGGCACTCCCATGTGAGGGCAGCGCTGCTCGGTCCGAGTCTCTCTGTGCCGTTCTCCGGTGGTAGGATGCAACTCGGGACGTGGCAGCAGATCGTCTTCATCGATCTCGACAACCGCCCAAGAGACCGGAAGTTGATCGTGCAGGTCCTAGGGGAATGATCCACGCGGCATACCATCTCGTGTAATCTCGTGGTTTTATATGTGGACGCCCCCACAAACTCAAGTAAGTACGCTTGGGTAATGATAGTTAGGAGGTGGGCGTAAGTCCTTCGGTAGCTACTGACCGTTGAGATCAACCCAAAATGCGGGAGAAATTAGAAAAAACACCATTTTTACTACACATCTGGGAGGCAATTCAATGAATTACTGCGAACCTATCCACCGAAGGATTTCCGCCGTCGTGTACTAGTTAGGAGGATGTTAAGCTCACGAGTGGACATCATGGGTGCTTAACCGAACATATATACACCTTACTCGCACTACTCATATCCTAACCGGAGCTTCCCCAAGCTTGTTCGTTACAGTTACATCCAACAGATAACCCGGAATGCATGTCATATAATGCGCATGGACGTGCTTATTAATATATAATGTTCGGCTATCACTGGATTTTCGAACAGTGTTCAAAGAGCCGAAAAATTCGAGTGGGTGATCACAGCAGTTTGAGCGGTGGGTGCATAATTGGAATCGCGGGGGTCGCCCGAGCAACTCGAAAACCCCGCGCCACCG
>JAYELB010000018.1:0-5941 GCA_034717055.1 Methanobacteriota archaeon | reverse complement strand
CAGCAGTTGCAATTGGTCGTGCTTTTTCACACATTCATGACAAAAAGCAGGCGTGGGGGGACCTGATTCGGCTGACCAATGACGAAGAACCTGTGCGGATGAGTGTAGCAGTTGCGCTTGGTTCTGCTTTTCAGTACGTTTCAGAAAAAGACGAGGCGTGGGGGGACCTGATTCGGCTGACCAATGACGAAGACTCGGTTGTGCGGTTGCGTGTAGTATATGCGCTTGGTTCTGCGTTTAAGCATGTCCCTGACAGAGAAGGGGCATGGGGGGACATGCATCGGTTGACAGAGGATGAAGACGGTTTAGTGAGGTTGGGTGCAGCGAGTGTGATAGGTGCGGCTTTTCAGCACGTCCCTGACAAGACGCAAGCGTGGGACGACTTGATTCGACTGACCGCGGACGAAGACAGTTACTTGCGGGCGTCTGCAAATCACTCTTTGGGCAGAGCGTCCATATTCAAGGCAACCGAGGCAGAAGATGAAGAGGATTTCAAGAGCGAACTGAAAAACGCCATTGAATTTTTTGAGAGATCATCAAAGGAGGCGACTTATTCAAACCCATCCAGATTCTGCCTTCCGTTTTACAGATCATTCTACTCACTAATGTTCGAGAAAGCAGGAGCAGAAGGTGAGGTGAAGAGATATCTTGCCGAGGCAAAAAGTGCATCGGAAGAATCGGAAAATAAAGAGACGCTCATCGAAGCCGTAGAGAATCTTGCAAACGCACTATCAGAAGGCCAGAAGGTGACAGATTTCGACGCCACGAAATTCGACCTCAACGCGTGTCGGCGATACTGCGACCACGCCGCAGACTTAATCGATGACGCAGCAGAGGGTGCGCCGGGCGCAGCGCAGATTTTGCGGCGCAGGCTGCCGATAATCGATAATCGGATAATGGGGACCGTACGCGAGATTCAGGAGAAGGTAGGAGCGGTGTGCAGAGAGACGCGGGGTACGTCGCTCGAAGAGCTTGGACTTACAACTGCCAGATATACTCAGGAACTGCCCACTCAAGACCCATTGGCGCTGACGATGTCACTTGGCAGCATGGCAAGTAGTGCAAGAGACTGGTGCGAATATCTTCCGACCGATAAAAAAGTAGACGCATGTGAACAACTCAAAAATCTGCCAGAGATGGACGATTGCTGAGAATGGAATACGTCATGCCACCGTGACACCTTTTGGTGATGTGTCAGTGCATCACCGAAAAGTGGGATTTAAGAACTTTTTAGCCTCACTCTCCACATCTTTCTTATTGATTTTCGCATTCGCCAACTCAACCAAACATACCGGCTTTCCACCACAGCAGTCTCATGTAAGTTCTTTCTCATCGTTACTGAATCCATATTTATTCAAAAAATCCATCGTTGTCCCGCAATCAAAATCATCCACAAGAAGGTATCTACATCTGCCTTCCAGCATCGCTTCACTGTGAACCTGCTTTATGAAGAGCGAATCAGACGAAGCCACGAATACATGCGCTAAATGCAATTCCTTTGTCAATCGTACAAAGAAATTAAAGAGTTTGTAAATCAGCAAATCATCTACTTTCAGGTCGCCTATCACCTGCAACTCGTCAATCACAAGCACTGGAGGGTAATCCTCTTTGTAAAAAGCCCTGAGAACGGTTTCTATGTACACAAATGCATCTTCCACCTCTTTCTCCTTGAATAACTTTAGAAACATGTCCTTTGGTATCGGAATTCCAGAGTAGCTCTCTGGCAGAACATTCACAGGTTGGAGAAACTCTTTTATTCGTTTATATCTTGCTTCGTGCTCTACGTCAAAGAGGACTTTTATGAATTCGTCGTAGTTGCTGATGAACCGCCCCCTCAGATTTATGTAAAACACTTTCTGACTTTTGGGTAGAGTTTTATCAAATTGTTGATAAGTTCGGTCTTGCCGCTGTTTATAGGTCCGTAGATGAAGGTGATCAATGTTGGATCTGTGCCAAGTATCCTCATAAGCTCCATCGTTTCCTTCTCTCTGTTATAGAATTCAATACGTACCATGTGGTTCCTCTCCTGTTGATTCGTAGTTTCATCTGGATTTTATACCCCATAGTCATTCCGACCCAAGCAGCCCACCAATCTCCTCAAGCACCACTGCAAGCGGCATTCCAGTCTCGCCTGCGATTCGGACCGGCGAGCACCTATCCGGTTCTTCGCCTCGCCTTTTGAGGCATTCGATCAAAGCCTCTTCCGGCGTTGTAAAGTAATAACTGGGACCTATTTTAATCTTTCCAAGTGATCCTTTCGATACAAGCGAATTAAGCACACTCGATGCGTGCGTCCTGTGCCGCAAACTCGAATACCTGCCCCCCATCCCTCCAGACACCTCGCTCGCGTTAAGCGGCTGCTTCTTCGCAAACACGAAATCAAGCACACCTCGCTCCATTGGAGTGAGTGTGATCTCCTGATCGATCGCTTTTACCTCGTTCGCAAGCTCCTGAAGTTTGGCGACAAAGATATTTCGCTTACGATCCTCGGCAAGTATCGCAACAAGCGTCTCTGCGATCACATCCCCATACTCATCTGCCGAAAGAAGCCCGGCAAGCTTCTCGATACTTTCTCCTCGATTCATCCTACCAATCAACCCTCACTGGAACCGGCTCTGCGCGCTCATCAAAGAACGCAACCTCATGCGTCCGGGTGATGCTGCTCCACCGCAACTGGTTTAGAGAGACCCGCTCTGGCGTGCTTCGCGGTCTGCGTTCCTCGCCTCCCACGGCATGTACGCCAAAAAGGACGGTCGCATCAGGCACAGCCGCCCTGATCTGTGCAGCAACCCGGGGCATCGTCTCCTTATCCACGTCAGACAGGGCAGGCGCACCCAGCGGGTGGCTATGGACGTGCACGATAAGATTTGGCATCTCGGCTCGCTCAGCCCGGATGTGCTCGACCATCTTTTCGGCAACATAAGAGACCATCTCCGGTGTGGCATGGGATACGACCTCGCCCGAAGAGAACTTGTGGAGATGGTCAACGCTTGTGCCATATCCGGTGAGTGCGTAGACCACCTCCACATCCGGCTCTTTTGGTCGAAAGACCGACTCCACCCGGATCTCCATCTGGCTGAGGATGGGGTGGGAGAGTGTAAGCCCCCTGCTTCCGGCAGCCGTGGCAGGTGCTGCTGGGGATGCGGGGCGCATAGCACGAGATCCCCTCGTCTCTGCCGTGCCTGCACGCTCCGCCTTCCTCGTCTTCTTCAGTTTGATCCGGACTGTGCCGTTTCCGCCGATGCCTACTTTGATTCTTTTCATCCGCCGCTTTACTCCTCTTCAATCACGACCTCAGTCTTAGGAGGTTTCCGAAGCATCAGCGCAATGAATGCGATCGCAATCACTGCCAGACACCCGGCGATGATGTAGGTGTATGGGAGTTCCTTCTTCCCTCCGTCAGTTGGTTTCGGGTCCATTGGCTTTGGCGACGGTTCATTCACCTTGAGCGGATGTGTCAGTGATATCTGCTGGAAAGCATCCTTGTCGTCACCGGGCCAGTACAGTCCTGTGAAGTGCACAGTGAAGTCGCCGACCTTATCAGCCTTGATGTTGATGTGGATCGTCCGAACAGTTCCTGGCGGTACCGTGAACGTTCCTGCGACGGTGCCTGCTGCACCACCTGATGCAAACCCTGCCCCATAGACATGAATCCCGGATGGTGCGCTGACCTGCACATCCGCGGTCAGTGTTACGTCATTTAAGGAGGGGTTGTTCATGTAGAGTTCAACCAGTCCGTCCTGTGATTTATTGATCACATCATTTACCGGACGCAGCGTAACTGTGGGACCGATCCTGAACTTTGCTTCGGTCGGTACCGGCGTTGCAGTCTTTGTGGCGGTCGGTTCAATGGTGGGTGTTGCCGTTGCCGTAACATTCGTAACATTTGCGGCTGTATTATTCCCCTGTGCCATCGCTGGTATGGCAGACAGGCACAGGAGCAGGATGCATACGATAGCGAGTTTCTTCATATCCATATTCTCTCCTTTTGCTTTCGTAGGTACTCGATTCACCTCACTTCTTTCGGAGCGTCAGTGCACCGAACGCAACTACGATCGCGATCACCGAGAGCGATCCCGATGGCAGCGGTAGTCCGTTTGGCTTATCCGTGTTGGTTCCGTCAGCTCCGCCAGTTTGTTCAGAGACCATTTGATCGTCTGACGGTTCATTCACCTTGAGCGGATGTGTCAGTGATATCTGCTGGAAAGCATCCTTATCGTCACCGGGCCAGTACAGTCCTGTGAAGTGTACAGTGAAGTCGCCGACCTTATCAGCCTTGATGTTGATGTGGATCGTCCGAACAGTTCCCGGCGGAACCGTAAACTTTCCTGCAACTGTTCCGGCTGCACCACCGTATCCAAATCCTTCTCCGTAGACGTGAATCCCGGATGGCACGGCGATCTGCACATCGGCAGTCAGTGTTACGTCGTTTAAGGATGGGTTGTTCATGTAGAGTTCAACCAGCCCGTCCTGTGACTTGTCAATCACGTCGTTCACCGGGCGCAGCGTTACTGTGGGTCCGACCCGGAACTTCGCTTCGGTCGGTACAGGTGTCGCGGTTTCTGTGGCATTCGGTTCTGTGGTAGGTGTTGGTGTTGCCGTGACATTCGTTTCGTTTCCATTCGTGGTTGTGTTGTTCTCCTGCGCAATCGCTGGCATGGCCGCGATACACAAGCATACGATGCATATCACAACGAGTTTCTGTATATTCATTCTTGAGTCCTCCTATTGTTATAGAACAAAATTATTCTGTTCATGTACAGAAGTAACTTGTCATAGTACTTAAGACTTTTGATAAACCCAGCACTTCCGAACTTCCGGGTTCCGAATGCGATCCATCCACAATACCACACACCCAACCACCTGACAAAAAAATCCACTAAATCAACACGAAACAACCCGAACCAACCAAAAAAACACGAGACCCCCTCTAACTCGAAATAGTTAATAAAAGTATTTTTATATAAACTTTGCAGATTTTAACGCTTGATGTATTATCAAAAGACCTACGATGAAATGAATTAAAGACCTGATTCCGGTTCTGTTTCTATTTCAGCGTGACGCCAGAACAACAGTAACATTATCTTTTGCATCACGCGCAAGAGCAGCCTTAACCAGACGTCCACACCCATCATCTCGTCTCCGTGACATGGAAATGGAAACCACTGCCCGGATCTCCGCATCATCCAGTGTATTGCTGAGACCATCTGAGCAGAGGAGCAGCATACCCCTGCCGAGTTTTACATCATAGAGGTCGGGCTTGATACCTTTCTGCCCGATCACCCTTGTCACGATGTTCTTCTTAGGGTGGCTGGAAGCCTCATCCTCATCGATAGTTCCCCGGTTCACAAGTTCCCAAACGTAGGAGTGATCCCTTGTCACCTGCACAATCCCGCCGCCACCTAGATTTATTCCCCCCTCTCCCGATTCTATCAGGTACGCCCTGCTGTCTCCAACATTCGCAACCACGCCAGTGCCATCATTCAAAAGAAGCGCAGCCACAAGCGTCGTCCCCATGTTGTGTCGCTCGGGCACAAGATTTGCCTGATAGCAGATCTCCTCGTTCGCCTTTGCAAAACCTGCGATCAGCAGTTCTTTCATCGTTTCGGGCGCGGGGGTGAGGGTCTTTCGAGCGGCAACCCGCCTCTTCACAGTCTCCTCAAGCTCTATAACCGCGAGCTTGCTTGCAACTTCTCCGGCTGCGCCACCTCCTAATCCGTCTGCGACTGCAAGGAGGTGGAGATTTCCGCTGGTGTGCTTGATTGTGGCGGTATCGTAGGTGTCCTCGTTGTTACTTCTGCTGCCCTTATCGGTTGCGCCGCAGTATGTGAGCACGGTCATTCCTCCACCTTCTCAAAACAATTCCATAAACACGCCGCCCCACTCACAAATCGTCATAATAGGCGTCCTCTTCATTATCCCAGAATTCAAAAGCACGCCC
>JAYELB010000017.1:0-5962 GCA_034717055.1 Methanobacteriota archaeon | reverse complement strand
GGTCGCCTTCGATTGTCAGTTCTATGACGCTTTTGTCCGCAAGTCTCGGCACGGTCGGGCTTCCCGGGCACATAATCAAGACATCTGCCTGCTCGATAAACGGGGTGTGTATGTGCCCGACGATCAGCACATCGCAATCAAGTTCCTTTGCGAGATACCAGAGCCCGCAGGTGCCGTTTCCCGATAACTGTCCCTCGTGAACCACTCCGATCCTGACTCCCTCCACATCAAACACAGTTCGCTCCGGCAGACGCTTTCTAAGTTCTGCGCAGTCCGAATTGCCATGAACTGCTACGAGCTCATTGATGCCCTCCAGATATTCGTAGCATGCAACCGTTGTGAAATCCCCTGCATGTACGATCAAGTCTGCGCTCCCGAGCATCGGGATTAAGGCATCTGGTAGCTTGTGGTCGTGTGTATCCGAGATTACGATGATACGGGTCATTGCTATATCATATCGCAATCGATATTCTTAAGTCGATTCCGCAAAAGAATCGCCACACACATACAAACCGAACAAGAGGGATTCGCATTACAGACACCACCGACACTATCAGATTCCTGGATACCACACTGCGCGACGGCGAGCAGACGCCTGGCGTGTCGCTAACTCCCGAGGAGAAGGTACGGATCGCACGGAGGCTCGATGCTCTGGGCGTAGACGTGATCGAGGCAGGAAGTGCGATCACATCAGAGGGCGAGCGGGACAGTATCAGGGCAGTCGTTTACGAGAATTTGGATGCCGAGATATGTAGTTACTGCCGGATCCGTGAGCTTGATGTTGAAAAAGCCCTCGAATGCGATGTAGACTCGATCCATCTCGTTGTCCCGGTCTCTGATCTGCATATCGAAAAAAAACTTAAGAAAGACCGCGAAACCGTGAGAAATGATGCGATCAGTTCTTGCGAGTTTGCAAAGGATCACGGGCTCGTAGTCGAACTCAGTGGCGAGGATGCCTCGCGGGCTGATCTCGATTTCTTACAGTCACTCTACGCTGATGGCATCGATGCAGGTGCTGATCGGCTCTGCTTCTGCGATACCGTTGGAATTCTCACGCCTGAGCGCACCACCAAGATATTTAAGGATTTAAGCGATCTTGGTGCTCCGCTTAGCATCCACTGCCACGATGACTTCGGGCTTGCGACATCGAACACGGTGGCTGCGATCCTTGCGGGTGCAGCGCAGGCGCACGTGACTATAAACGGCATCGGTGAGCGTGCCGGAAACACGCCGCTTGAGGAAGTGGTGATGGTGCTTGAGTCGCTCTACCACAGGGAGACGAGGATCAACTACAAGAAACTGTATACCACCTCGCGCCTTGTAAGACAGTTTACAGGTATTGCTGTCGCTCCAAATAAGTCAATAATCGGTGGAAATGCGTTTACGCATGAGGCAGGCATCCATGCACATGGAATTCTTGCAGACCCCGCGACTTATGAGTCGATCACGCCAGAGACTGTTGGAAGAGAGCGGAGAATCGTTCTTGGAAAGCACGCAGGTAGGTCATCGATCAAACTTGCGCTGCGCGAACTCGGACTCACAGCCACAGGCGATCAACTGGATGATATATTCGACCAGGTGAAGAGACTTGAAGACAAGAGCATACCGGTTACAGATGTTGAGCTGCGGGTAATTAGAGAGACTGTGCTTGGGATACACAAGGTGGCAAGGGTAGAACTCGAGCAACTCACCGTGGTATCAGGGAACCGGGTCACGCCGACCGCATCCATCGAGCTGATGGTGGACGGCAATCACGTTGCCGAGGCTGGCATTGGAACAGGTCCTGTGGACGCTGCGATCAATGCACTCAAGAAAGCAGCTGCAATACATGACATGAAACTGCGAGAGTACCATGCCCATTCGACCAGTGGAGGCACTGATGCCCTCACTGAAGTACAGGTCACGATGTATTATGAACCTGACGATAGAGAGGTCATTGCAAAAAGCGCCGGAACCGACATCATCATGGCATCGGTCGAGGCTGTGCTCGAGGGGATCAACCGGCTGTTGGAGTGATTTTGGGGAACTTGCCGATCTTGGTGCTCCTGTAAGCATTCACTGCCACGATGACTTCGGGCTTGCGACATCGAACACGGTAGCTGCGATCCTTGCGGGTGCAGCGCAGGCGCACGTGACCATAAACGGCATCGGTGAGCGTGCCGGGAACACACCGCTTGAAGAGGTGGCGATGGTGCTTGAATCACTTTATCACAGGGAGACGAGGATCAACTGCAAGGAACTCTACACCACATCTCGTCTCGTCAGCAGGCTTACAGGAGTTCTCGTCGCTCCAAACAAGTCAATAATCGGTGGAAATGCGTTTACGCATGAGGCGGGCATCCATGTGCACGGACTCCTTGCAGACCCGTTCACATACCAGCCGATCTCGCCAGAGGTCGTCGGCAGGGAGCAGAAAATCGTTCTTGGAAAGCATACCGGCAGGGCGTCGATCGATGCGTCGCTTCGCGAACTTGGGGTTGTAGCGAGTGATGCGCAATTAAACGATATATTTGTGCGTGTAAAGGAACTCGGGGACAAGGGGCTGCGGGTTACCGATGCGGATCTACAGGCTATCACAGAGACCGTACTTGAGATCATAAGGAGGCGAAGGTGAAACTCGAGGAACTGACTGTGGTATCAGGAAACCGTGTCACACCGACCGCGTCTATCAAACTGGCAGTGAACGGCAATCACGTCATCGAGGCTGGTGTCGGAACTGGTCCTGTGGACGCTGCCATCGATGCGCTTAAGAAGGCTATTAGCGAACTGCATGACATAGAGCTTGAGGAGTACCACGTCGATTCGATCACCGGTGGCACCGATGCCCTTGTGGAGGTGTTTGTCACAATGCGCTCTGACAAAAAGAGTGGTCACCGCAAAGGGTGCCATGACCGACATTATCATGGCGTCTGTGGAGGCAGTGCTTGAGGGGATTAACCGGTTGATGGATTGAATCCGGTTGACTCTCTGGTATTTAACGAGTGAGTGCACTTTTCCACTCTTCCGGAGGTCTCGGTAACTATTTAAGTCTATGGGGTCAAAATGAGGTTGGATTTCTACATCACTAAAATACCCCACATCCCCCCATTCTGCTTTTATGTGTTGGATATCGGTTCTCCACTGCAAAGTGGTAGTGGTACAGTGTATTGAAACGTTACACTACAATATGACCGACAGAATGGGACCAATAAAGGTTGGAAAATGGTTATTTTGTGATATAATCATTCATAGGTACCGATTTAAACTTACAGAACCCAACCTCAAAATGACGCCATAGATTTAAGTAGTTGGTTGGTCGCACGGTTGCGTCTCTGTGCTTTCCGGAAAGAAAAATACCAGCGAAGACCGCATAGGAACCCAGAGTTGCCGCCTGCCTGCAGCTGTCCCGGGCAATAATCTCCAGTTCGAGATATTCTATGCTGCCCCCTGCATCATCGTTGATCTCGACTTTGGCAATCAGTTTTCGTTTGGGCATGTACAATTGGATGGGTGATATCTTTATTAGGACTTACTACGGATCGTCCGAGAATGAATACTGTACCCTATTAAAAACTGGTCCTAATCCTTTTTCGGGTTCGTACCGTGCCCTACATCCTTCATTAAATCTCCTCTTGTGGACACTACTTTAAATTCCTTTCTGCGGGTACTTGCGGTGTGACAATCGTTAAATGCAATCAAAGAAAAAAACAGGTACGATGATTCATGTTCACGACATCACAAAGAACTTTGGCAGCAGGACCGTGCTTGATAATGTCGATTTCTCAGTAGGGCACGGGGCGTTCTTAACGATCGTCGGACCGAATGGTGCAGGCAAGACGACGCTTATCAAGATCATGGCGACGCTTGTAAATGCAACTGGGGGTACTGTGGAGATCGGAGGTTTTAATGTTAAAAAATCTCCGGAAAAGGTTAGGGGAATCATCGGAGTGATCTCGCATAATACCTACCTGTACAACGAACTGACGGCAGGCGAAAATCTCAAATTCTTTGGAAAGATGTATGCAATTCCGGAGATCGACAGAAGGGTCGATGAAGTCCTTGGGGAGACCGGGCTTGCCGGTAGAAAACACGATCGCGTCGGCACGTTCTCAAGAGGCATGAAACAGCGGCTATCGATCGCTCGTGCGATCCTTCACAACCCGCCGGTGCTGCTGCTCGATGAGCCGTACACCGGGCTTGATCAGCAGGCATCGGTAAGTCTTGAGAGTGTTCTGAATTCACTTACAGGATCAGGGATAACCACGATCATGATCTCGCATGACTTAAAGCGCAGTCTCGCACTCTCTGATCAGGTAATGATCCTGGCGTCAGGCAAGGTTAGGTACCATGCGCCTGCGTCGAAGATTGTGGATGTGGCTGAGTTTCAGGCGCTGTATGAGCGATACACGAGAAATTAATATGAACGATTGAGATAGACTTCAGAACAAACTATGGTGAAACATGAGCATACGAATATCGATCATTGGATTCGGAGCTGTCGGGCAGGGAATTGCAGATGCGCTTATGCGCACGGACTACCCAATAAAGGTGGTTGCGATCGCTGACTCCCACGGTGCTGTTGTGGACGCTGATGGTGTCGATCTTGTGTCCGCGCTGCAGCGGAAGAGGGAGACTGGTACGGTTGCGGTTGTGGATACAGCAGACATGACCGCACTCGATGTAATCGCTGACATCGATTATGAAATCATGGTCGAGGCGACGCCGACTGACATAACAACAGGTGGAATAGGGCTTTCGCACATCAGGAAAGCGTTTGAGAGCGGGAGACACGTAGTAACATCGAATAAAGGACCAATTGTCGTGAAATATTCGGAGCTGTGTGGTCTTGCGAGGAAGAATGACCTTCATTTTAGATTTGAGGCGACGGTCGGAGGGGCAATGCCAGCAATCAACCTTTCGAATGAGACCTTGGCTGGAAACAGGATTATAAGCATCGAGGGCGTGCTGAACGGGACTTGCAACTACATCCTCACCCGGATGGACGATGAAGGTGTCTCTTATGAACATGCGCTCGGGGAGGCGCAGGAACTCGGTATTGCCGAGGCAGACCCAAGCGCAGACGTTGATGGAATCGATACCGCTGCAAAGATCGTGATTCTTGCGAACTCAGTATTCGGGATGGATACCGGGTATGATGACGTGGATGTGACCGGCATCACAAAGATCACGCCGGAATCGTTCAAACTGGCTAAGGAAGAAGGACACACCATAAAGTTGATCGGGGAGATTCGGGGTGGGGTGCTTAAGGTTGCACCAAAGATGGTACCGAGAAACCACCCGTTAAGCATCGGCGGAACCTTCAATCTCGCGTCCATTCAGACCGAACTTGCAGGCAGGATCACAATCGGTGGGATCGGTGCGGGATCTGTGGAGACTGCAAGCGCGATACTTAGTGATATCCTGTGGATCGAGCAGGCTATTAGGGATTAAGTCGGATTGGTATCCCCTCCAAATTGGAGGGTAAATGGGGGTATTATATACAAATCAACAATTTGTTGCTACGGATTTATGCAAATGGTGTTTTAAATTATGTAATAAGTGTTAATTTAAATTTTGAAAGTATGATAAAATACTACTAAATTGATAACAGATGATCGTTAGAACTCAAAGCAGATCATAACGCAAGATTTAGGTAAATTAAATCCCGCATACCTCTTACCCTCCTTTTTGGAGTGGATACGAAAGGAGGTTGTACAAATGAAAGGATTGTATTTAACAATACCTTCGTCACATTGTTCGTCAGTATAACCTGGCTTTTAGCGTTCATGACCTTAACACACACTTTGTAAGTCGCAGATATGTTCGCGAAACATTAAAATTACTACCGCAAAAACCCCATGGCGTCACGTTAGGCTTGTGAAATCATAGCTGATCTACTCATTTTTCATACAAAATCCCCATCCGTCGCCCTCATGCCTCATGGAGGGAAAGGTTAATTTGTGTAGTGTATATACACTACATT
>JAYELB010000016.1:0-5982 GCA_034717055.1 Methanobacteriota archaeon | reverse complement strand
TGTCGGACGGTGAGAGGGGTATCTGTAAGGATGCAGAGGAGAAATGCGATTGAGGTATATTTCGGGGGAGGGGATGTTGAAGTACACCATGTGTATGTATGGTTGATCTTTGTAAAAAGGTGTGTATAGGGGGTCTGAGTTTATAGTGTATATACCACGAGAAAATTATTACGAAATAAAAAAAACAGATCATCGAGCATCTACAGCTCGATGTTCTTAACTGCCGCCTGCAGTATCATCAGTGCGTCAATCGATGTGACAGTATCATCTCCGTTAACATCCGCAACGCCTGAGTACTCGCCGCGGACCGCAATCTGTAGAGCCAGCACAGAATCAGCGGTTGTCAGAACGCCGTCGCCGTTGAGATCACCCGGCGTCAGTTCACCATGTACTACTATAAGAGTTGCGCAGGTTGCCTGCATCCCGTTGCTACCATTATCACGGAATCCTATGGTGTTTCCGCTTGAAAGCAGCTTCGAGCGAACCGAGACCTCTTCCCTATTTACCTTGCTTCCGGGATATGCCTCTGTGGACGCATCCCATGCATCGGCTTTGATAACCTCGCCATTGAATAGCAGGTCAGATCCAGGGGCCATTCCCTGTGCAACGAACGCGGTCAATCTTGCATCGACGACGTCAGTCAGATCTATCTCCGCGGGGATCGCTATCGTTGCTGTTGCCGCCTCTGGCGAGACAGAATAGTTATTGTCGCCGTGAGTCCCGTCTGCTGCCATGAGGTGGTCAGTTCCTTCCAGCACCCAGAGTTGAACCCTACCTCCATGACCTGCGCCGATGTAGAGTACACCTAGCCCCTGGCCAAGCAGCGTGGTGTTGTTACCTCCGATTGGTTCGATGTTCTTTACAATTGCCGTGTAGTCGCCGGGTCCGTTCACCTGCGAGGTTACATTGAATACGGCGCACCCCTTTGGTGACTGGCAGCATCCGAACGCCTTTGAGTCATAGTATACCACTTCGGGCATGAAATCCACGCCCTCGAATTCCACGCTCAGGTTTGCCAGACATCCGGTTGGATACGTCTTGTAGTTGTCCGATTGGTCATGCCAGTTCACATAGAGTCTTGCACCAACCGCCACTGCACCATCCGGTAGATCGATGTGGTGAATCCTTGTAGCGGTCGCCTGTGTAGCGAAGGTGCCGATCTTTGCACCGCTCACATTAGTCACCATGTTGAGATCTGCCACGTCGAAATACCTGGCAGTATACAGTGGCTCTGTGGCACCACAGTCAAAGTTCTTGCTCATGTAGCCATTGTTCACAACTCCGCCGATGACGCCATTTGTGGCGGGATAATCCTGTATAGCCGGAATATCCTTCGAGAGTACGTTATTCGTCTCGTCAGATTCATTTATCGTTCCGGAGCTTCCATCATCCGGGCAGTTCGGGCAACTACCGCTGTTACAGTCAGCAGTCGCTGTTATTGTGAGCGGGAGCGACTGTGGTGGGAACCCGGGCATGACCTGATAATCCTCGCATGTCGGCATCCAGTCGATGCTGACCGTTGTGTTCACACCCGTCGCAAGACCGCCGGTCACGTTCGCACAACCGATCACAGCGCCATCCGCCGCGAAACAGACCTCGAAATCACCGGTCACTGCATCATAACCTGTGTTCTGCACGACCGCAGAGATGACATTTTCGCAATTGACGTAGACCCTGACTATGTCGTCACTGCGCTCATCTCCGAAATTAACATGAATGTCAGTCACGTTCAGATCCGGAGCAGCCAGCGCAGGTGCAACCATCATGAGAACAGCGATGCATATCAAAGATATTGTTCTTTTCATTATATAGCTCCTATATTCACTTGGATGTTATTAATCTCAAAATAATTCGAGATATCCGCAACATTGATAGTACGGCATATATGCAAGTGGCATAACATTATATAAGTCTTATCCCAACCATATTCCCTCCAAATTGATTGGTAAACGGGGTATTATCTAAAAACCGACGACTTGCTGTTACAAATTTGTACAAATACTGTTATAAATAGTATGATAAGTGTTAATTTAAATCTTAAAAGTATGAGACCGAGATGCCGAGCCGATGACGGGCAATATTTAGGAATTAAAGCAGGTCACGGCACGGGATTTGGGTAAATTGGAACCCGCATACGTTGCACTCTCTGATTTGGAAGGAAGTCCCCCAATCGTCCCACAGAGACCGCGCTCAATTGATCCCATGTCTACGGCCCCCCGGTTGCAGAGAATATCCACCATATCTTCAGCGATCGGTGCCAGATGAGATCGGTGCACTGTTCCCGGGTTCCGACGGATTCTATGGTTCTTCAAAAGATGTTGAAAGAAACATCATCAGACTCTGTTCCGAAGGTATGCTCCTCGGAGGATCGGTTGCACAATCCCATGATTTCCGCATCTGATGATGCTCTTTTGTCATTGACCATAGAAAACATCAGAATCCGCAAAATTCTTACGAAATAAAAAAAAATAGATCATCGAGCGTTTTATAGCTCGATGTTCTTAACTATCGCCTGCAGAATCATCATCGCATCCACACTCGTAAGTTCACCATCCCGGTTGACATCACCGATGTGGTATCCTATGCCCTCTGAATCCGTAAGATATCCAGGCGGTGTGTCCAGTTCATCGTCCCAGTAATCCGGCACACCATCGGAATCAGAATCTGCCCATGAGTCTCCTTCTTCCACTATCAAGATCGCATTGCTTGCTTCCATACTGTCTGCACTACTCTGGAAACCCACAACATTACCAGTTGATCGCAAATGTGCAGTCACATAACGGTCACTGATTCCGATTTGGTGAACACCGTTGTCATTCCACTCGTCAGTCCAGACGTGTCCATTGAAGATCAATTCTCCTTCGGTCGGATCGGCTCCGGGTGCAAACGTCACCAGCCGAGCACTCACTATAGTCGATGGATCGATCGTAAGTCCGGTGATCGGTGCCCACGCGGTCGCTTCATCCGGCGTTGTGCAATAGGATGACTTGCCATTAAGTATATCAAATTCCTCATTGACAAATATCTGCCTTCGCGGTTCGTTCGCATCCTCATATACTACTACCAGCATCATGCCTCTGATAGATGCGGTCTTCTGCTCACAGCATTTCGGGTTTGAGTTTGTAAGATTGGCGGTGTTTCCGTTCGTATCGAAATCAGCAGTTACGTTGTACGCCAGCATCCCATACGGGTTGTCATAGCTACCATGCCCCTTCCTATCGGTGTAGTGCTTCTCTATTGTTTGCACAGCCCCATTGAAGTTCAGGCTGATGTTACCTGGCATATCGCCCTGATAGTCAAAGCAGTATGGCACGTACAACCGCACCTCTTTAATGGACGCACTTGCAGGAACTGGCATGTTGCCTGCGATCCAGTTAGCGGTATAGAGTGCTGATGGCCAGCCATAATAGCCACTTAGATAATAACTGTCACCTGCCGAATATACCAGATCACCATTGAGATCGTATGTCTTCCACGTCGTCATATTCTCTCCACCGGTGTAGGTCTTGCCCTTGTAGCCGTTATTCACAACGGTTGTGTCCAGCGTTGTTCCATTGTTCGACTCATCATTCTCGGCAATCGCACCATAACAGTCAGCTGTCACTGTTATTGTCACCCCATCACCAGCATCCCTGATAGTCGGGTCATTGATACTCACTGTGGTGTTAGCCCCTGCAGCGAGTGCATCGATAGATTCTGTTGTATTGAATCCATCACTGAGAACGAAACTGACCTCGAACGATCCTTCGCAATCAGTGCCGCTGTTCGTTATTGTTGCAGAGATCTCATTGCTCTCGTTGCCGAAGAGATATCCGCAGTTCGTAGCTACGCTCCCCACGCTCATATCCGGAGCCGCCAGCGCAGGCACAACCGTCATGAGAAGAGCGATGCATACCAAAGATATCATTTTTTCCACTTTTATTCCTCCTATGTCACTATTCAGTTACTAATCTCAAACTATTTCGAGATATTCGCAGCAATAATCTTACTGCTTGTGTATAAACGGCACAACAGCATATAAGTGTTACGCAGGTTAGAGGATCGTACTTACTCGATCTTGGTGGTCTCGCCGGGCGTGATTGCCACCCTTGCAATCCGGTGCACCCCTGTTTCGTTTTCATCCGATATGTTCAGTACAGTGGAACCGTTCGTTATATTATTGGCACTGGGTATTATTCCAGACGCATCTGAAAGATAAAAATACACGTTTAATATAACCGATATCAACGCGATCAGAATCGCAACAATCGATATGATCTTCCATTGATTCTTATTATGCTCAGTATCTGGCGTAGATATCATACATCCCCCCCTCCAGCCGGAGTGCAAACGTGCCATCGTAACTGGTCGTGGTTCGGTAGATGATGGTATCATTATCGTCATCAAAGATACCATCGTAATCATCATCAAAGAAGCAGACCTCGGTCTCGTAATCCTGTGTCTCGTTGGTGTACGGATCGTCAAACATCGTGAGTGTTAGTGTCGGCTTACTGGTCACTGTGATGTTCATCCACATAGCATAATCAGGATCGCAAGTAGAGGACACTGCATACACCCAGATATCCTCCGCTTCTCGATACCCCGCGATCCGGTCGAACTGATCGTTGATTGCGAACCTGAGCGTCCCAAAGACTGCGCCGTACGTATCATCAGGGATGTAGTGGATGCCCATGTCAGTGATCTCACCCACTGCGACCGGAACTTGATCGAGGTGCTGGACATTCTGTCCACGCTCAAGGATGAGGAGTGCGGTGCTTGGAACCATACCCTTCTCATCAATCTCCCTGATCTGCGCATAATTGCCACTGGTATTTAAGTAATCAGTCACCAGACGTTCGTCGATTGTGATACTCTGAGGGACGTCTTCGTAGACATCATCCCATGTCTCAGTGTTGAATCTGAGTTCATCGCCACCTACGGTCCCGTCTGTGACGAACGTTATGAGCATGCCCTGCTTGACCTCGGCAAGATCGATCACTCCCTGGAATAATATCTTCGTTGTCGCATCCTCCGGAGTTATATCATCGTCGTCGAACGAATAGATGATGTCGCAGCCCTCGTTTATCCAGTACTCAATCTCGGGTTCCTTCGAATCCTTGTAGACCACCAGAAGGTTTGCCCCATAGATTGCAAACTTTGCATGACCCTCGCCCGTATTCCGCACAATGGTTGTGTAATTGACCATGCTGCCATTTCCGTCTTCGATATAATCTGTCACATTATAACAGTACGTGCCGCTTGGGTAGTTGTACGGATCGTAGCCCTTTCTATCGGTGTACTTTTTGTCTGTTGACATATCCACGTTCTTGCCGAAGGTTACGTTCATCTCGGCAGCCTTGCCCTCTGACCCGTCTTTTCCCCATGTCCAGTACACATACAGCCGTGCGTTCCGGATGGTTGCATTGAAAGGGAGCGTAAGGTTGCACCCGGCCACATACTCATCATCAGGGCGCATCTCACCAGAGTAGCTGCTGTTTCCGAGGGTGTATACGACACTGCCGTTGATTATGTCGTGCTCAAACGTCTCAATCGAGTCATCGCCGTAGTAACCCATCAACGCGCCCACCTTGACAGTGGAACCCCTCTCGTTGTTTGTCTCGTCTGCCTCGTCGATATCGTTGTTGACATCTACCATCGCACGTAATGTGTACTCGATCATCTCGTCCGGGTTCCAGATAAATTGCACAGTCTCGCTCTCGCCCGCGCCGAGATCGGGAATGCGAACAGACCCGAGGAGGATACTTCCCACAGACAACTCGAGATTGAACGCGTCCTTGATATCATAATCACCTTGGTTTCGCACAACAACCTCAATTGTATTGTTCTTCTCCGCAAAGACCCGGTCAGGCACCTTGATCTCGGTGATTGTCAGATCCGGCTTCGTCTCCGAAGGCGACGGTGTTGGCGTTGGTGTGCCGCCGCTTGTAAGCGTGAGCACTGTAACAAACGGGTGAACCGTTGTTTCACCACCTCTTTTGAATA
>JAYELB010000015.1:0-6014 GCA_034717055.1 Methanobacteriota archaeon | reverse complement strand
TTTTGCTTTTTTACGTTTCAAGATTAATAATTCTTTATTCATTTTAAACACTTATTTTATACATGTGTTGTTTTACATAAGGTTTGCTTCACACATAAAGTGTCCCACTTCTATTCCAAACATAACCGTTATTCACCATTCACTACCTGGATTCATTCGCAGCCTCAACAATCGCATCGACAAAGTCATCTGCATTGGCACCGACCATCTCAATCTTGTTCTCATCAAAGTATGCGTGAACGATCAGTCCTATCTCCGCCCTCTCGGTCTTCGCTCCGACAAGCAGCCCCTCCAGGGGATCAAAATCGATATCATTGATCTGCATAAAATCACCGGTGATCCCGGCGTCCATTATCGTTCCTTCAGTCACGTACAACGAAACCCTGATAATCCCCTTCTCCGCAGGATAGACGTATGAGGCATTTGAGACGCTGCAGTGACCCGGTCGCAGGATAAACTTCTTTGACGAGAAGATATCCATCTTTTTCTTCCATATCGCAGTCTCCGCCTCGTTTAATCCACTTTTCACCAGTTTTATGCCCAGTTTCTCTTCAAACCCCTGAATAAGATACTTCCCCAGTTCTGCAGGGGGTATCCTCCACCCCAGTTCCTCGATAACTGTTGTTATCCTCTTCTGAACCGACGTCACCCCTTTCTTCTTCAGTTTGGGCGCAGGAATCTTTGTGATCTTTTGGAAAGTTTTCATGTCAAAATCCCAGATAACACTGCCATTATCAAGAGCGAGTTCTGCCCACTCCTAGCAGTCATCCCGCAGACCTTCTTATCCCCGATATTTATATCATTCACATGCGAGAAATTCGCATCAAGCCCGAGTTTTTTCAGACCAAGAACAACGCCTTGTGACAAGGCCTCAAAATTTTCATTCATATCATCCGAGACCCGCGAATCTCTCCGGTCTATGCAGATGCCCCACGATGTTGCGCCCGGAACCGTTAAACCTGCCCCGCCACCGGCCCCCCTTCTTCAAGTATTATTCCAAGCCTCTCGCATTCCGCAATGTCACACTCCTCCGCACCGCACTGATTCCTTCCCA
Source organism: Methanobacteriota archaeon (assembly GCA_034717055.1). Taxonomy (GTDB): domain Archaea; phylum Halobacteriota; class Methanosarcinia; order Methanosarcinales; family Methanogasteraceae; genus Methanogaster_A. The sequence continues at coordinate 4,960 of JAYELB010000015.1, read as the reverse complement.
GAGAAAGCACGTAGCCGGGACATTCCTCCAGAAACACGGTGTTTGGGATTACTCCTTCAGCCATCCCGTCCACGAGTGTTGAGTGTATGGAATTACGCCGTTCGACTTCTTTCTCCTTTACCTCAAGATACTGCCATTCCTATGTCGTTTTATATTCATCACCTCGTATTGGTCATCTATACGTTGCCGCATGTTTTGCTAACCCTCTTTGCATCAAAATTTTTCCTGAACGATCCTCTCGAATTCTTCGCAGAGTCCATCTCCGTCCTTTTCCACTTCCTCAAACCAGACATCATCGCCGATTTCAGACGTGATTTCGATGAGCGTTATAAATTTTGAGCAGACTTTTCGGAGTTCTCCGACCAATGCGCCGTCCAGATCTCTCGCAGACGCGGTAATAGTAATCGATTATTTCCCGGATCTGGTACTCCATGTCTTTTCGAAATTCTTTGTGCATGCTCTCTGAAATTTTGTAATTTTCCCAGATTACACACAGAGACGTGATGTAGGCTTTTAAATCTTCTCTGATGCTCTTTATTCTCAGCGAATCGTCCTTTCTGGTGTTGTATTCCCTGACTACAATTTCCTTGATGACATCTACCACTAATGATAGAATAATACCGATAACGATGCCTAAACTCAATTCAGTGTATGCCATCGAGCGACCACCAAAGCTCATATTTGCTCTACTTTTTCAATTTTATATCCTTTTAGAGCCAATTCGATCTGCTTACTTACGGGTATGCCAGTAGTGTCCCTTATGTCCTCCATTTTCTTCACTACTTCTTCCTCGATAGTAAAACATACCTGTCTCTTCACCATTTTTATCACCTTGTTCATAACAATGGAACTCATTGCATTTAAATGTTTCTCAATTAACATCAATTAAACTACCAGAAGTTACATATAACCGTCGCTCGTTTGCAAATACCCTAATATGCATACAAACTCCCGTACGGACTGCTAGACACCGGTTGCAGCTTAACAAACGGATCAGCCATAATTTCCTCCAAATCAAGCCCGAAGTGCTCACAATACTCCTTGAGATGCTTCGTAAGAACCTTCATATCCTTCGCATCCAGTGGAAGTACACTCACCTCCTTTCCGAGCGTATATTCATCCACCTCACCTCTGATATAGATCACGCCGCCGTGCATCCCGGTCCCTAAGTAATTGCCGGCAATCGGCTCCCTTCACCACGGTTCAGTCCAAGCAGTACCAGAATTCCTCCTGCCATGTACTCACCGCAGAAATCGCCGGCAACTCCGCCTGCAATTATTATGGGCACCTGTTTCTTGTACTCTTTCGCATGAATGTCGGCTCTGTATCCAACATTCCCCCGAACATACAGTTTCCCGCCATGCATGCCATATCCGATGACGTCACCTGCACTTCCATGCGCGATCACCTCACCTGCGTTCATCGTGTTTGCAACACCGTCCTTTGGCGTTGGCGTTGACGATGATCGTGGGACCGTTCATGAACATGGCAAGATCGTTTCCGGGAACTCTATTCACTGTTATCTTGATCTTCTTATCGATCCCGCTGCCAATGTAGCGCTGTCAATTTGCATTATCAAAAATAAACTCAGTCTCGCCTTCTTCTGCGGCATTACGGATGATCTTATTCTGTTTTCGGTAGTACAATCCATTGCGGTCGATTTTCATTACCATCTTTATCACCTCAATCTCCCTACTGCCCGACCCCTGCCGGTTTCACTCCGAGTAGTTCCAGTGTCATGGAATTGAGTCCAACGCCACGCAGTCGCTCGCGGCTGCCTCGCAGCGATTCGATCGAGTTCACGCCAAGCGAGCCCGGGCATCTCCTTGAGTTCAAGGCTCCACGCCGTGAGAAGATTCAAGAGCCTCTCGGAACCGACCCGTGGATCAAGTCTGCGCACGAGTTCGGGTCTCTGGGTGGCGATGCCCCATGCACAGTTTCCAGTGTAACATTTCTGACATATCCGGCATCCCAGCACAACAAGAGCAGCCGTTCCAATAACCACCGCATCAGCACCAAGAGCGATCGCCTTTGCCACATCAACGATGCTTTGAATTCCTCCGGCACAGATATCGATGCGTTGTTCCTGATGCCCTCGTTCCCCAGGCGTTCGTCGACCGTGGCAAGCGCAAGCTCGATCGGCATTCCAATGTTGTCCCGCATAACCATCGGTGCAGTCCAGGTTCAGCCGCGAAAGTCCGATCGGTTGTGACAACATCAGCTCCTGCACGCACAATCCCGCTTGCAATCGCTGCCACGTTGTGCACTGTCGAGATCTTGACAGATGCCGGTTCAACTGTGGGGATATAAGTTTAAGTATCCTGATAGCACTGATCGTCAACACATACACCGATGGAGACTGGCACAATGGAAGAGATGCCCGTAGAAGCTCTAAATTCAGAAAAATTCATAGAACCGCAGGTAAGCGCGATATCCGAAACCGTCGGAGATGGTCTTGCGATAAACGCACTCTCCGGAGGCGTAGATTCATCCGCGGTCACTATGCTTGGGCACCGCGCTCTGGGGGATTGTCTCAAGACGTATTTCGTCGATAACGTCATCATGAGGCAGGGGGAACCTGAATGGATCGTTTCGGTCTTCAAAGACCTCGGCGTACGCGTGGAGATAATCGATTCCAGAACCGAGTTCTTCGACGCAATGAGCGGGATCACAGACCCTGAAGAGACGCGGGAATCGATTACCCAGACATTCTACAAGGATGTCTTTGGCAGGCTCGTTAAGGAGAGCGGGGCAAAGCACCTCCTGCAGGAAACGATCTTAACCGACGTGGATGAGACCGTTGCAGGGATCAAGAGGCAGCACAATGTTTTTGAGCAACTCGGAATCAATCCGGAGAAGACGTTCGGATACAAGATCATAGAACCGCTGATCCAGCTGCGAAAAGACGGCGTTAGGAAGGTTGCAGAAGCACTTGGCTTGCCAGAGGCGATCTACAACAGGATGCCGTTTCCGGGGTCGGCTCTCGCTGCCCGCGTGATCGGAGAAGCCACCCCTGAGCGAATCGAGACTGTTAGGCAAGCAACAGTGATCCTCGAGGAAGAACTGGCAGATTCCGGGGCTTTCTAGTACATGGCGATCCTACACGAAGACCGGGTCACTGGCATTAGAGGCGGAGCGCGGGACTATGGCATGCAGATGGAGGTCAGGTGCTGGGAGTGTGTTGATGCAAGAACCGCAAAACCGACGAGACTCTCTTACGATGTGCTGGAACGGCTGGCTGAGCGGATCACAAGCGAAGTAGCCGGTGTTGTGAGTGTGACGTACGGCATTGCGACAAAGCCACCATCGACGATGGAAGTGGTTTAGTTATATGGCAGATGATTCATGATTCAGGTGTGCAAGATGACAACAAAACGAATAATCCCCTGTCTCGATACGACCTTTGACGAGAGCGGTAAAGCCGTGGTCGTCAAGGGAATCGAATTTGAGAGCCTGCGGTATGCAGGCGACCCGGCAGAACTTGCCAGACGGTACGTAGAGCAGAAAGCGGATGAACTGGTCTTTCTGGATATCTCAGCCTCGACCGACGACAGAGCCACGATGACCGACGTGATCAGGAGGGTCGCAGACGTTGTCACGATCCCGTTCTGTGTCGGCGGCGGAATTGCGAGCTTCTCAGACTTTGAGCGGGTGCTTGGTGCAGGCGCAGACAAGGTCGGGATCAACACCGCAGCAGTCAAGAACCCGGAACTGATCAAGGAAGTTTCTGACGCGTTTGGGTCTGACAAGATCGTCGTTGCGATCGACTGCAAGCGCAGGTTCGAGGAAGGCGATGGAATGACTCTAGTTGAGCTCGAAGACGGACGCAGCGCATGGTATGATGTTGTCATATACGGCGGCAAAGAGCTGACCGGAATCGATGCCATCGCGTGGGCGCAGAAGATGCAGGACTTTGGCGCTGGCGAGATACTACTAACAAGCAAGGATCGGGACGGGACAAAGGACGGCTACGATATCCCTGTGACAAAAGCAATCTCAGAAGCCGTGAATATCCCTGTGATTGCATCAGGCGGCGTCGGAACGATGGATCATATATATGACGCGTTTGTCAACGGCGCGGACGCGTGTCTTGCAGCGAGCATATTCCACTACGAGACCTATACTGTGAGCGAGATCAAGGAGTATCTGAGAGGACGCGGGATGGGGTGAGGTGCGCCACCTTCGGAAACATTTTTATTTTAGGCATGGGAAAAACTATGTAAAATTGGGTTCTGAAGAAAAACTTGATAGAATAAAACTTGAAAAAAGGGAACATGATGAATTGGCCCCTTATGCTTTTTTTTATCAGAAAATTCGAAAGGAAGAGTCGATGACCCTGATGAGGGCAAATCAAAACATAGACCCGAATTTCTGAAAGATAAAGATAGAATATTATGGTCTAAATCATTTAGAAAATTATCCTACAAAACACAAGTTTTCATCTTCCGTACTGGCGATTTCCAAAGAACACGATTAACACATACACTCGAAGTAGAGTCTTTATCTACCCAATTAGCAATGGCATTAAAATTGAATCTTCATTTATGCAGTGCCATTGCCATGGGACATGATATTGGCCATACACCTTTTGGGCATTCAGGTGAACGAATTTTAAATAAAAAGACAACATCAGGTTTCAAACATAATGAGTAAAGTATTGAAGTTGCCAGAAAATATGGACTACACTCAAAATGGGGGTCTTGTTATCCATTTTTTGGATTAAATTTAACGTGGGAAGTCTTAGAGGGAATACTAAAACACACTACTATTAAAAATAAAGACAAATATACTGAATTCTACCCGGATAGACCTGCAACACTCGAAGGACAAGTTGTGAATTGCGCTGATGAAATTGCTCAAATATCCAGTGATATAGACGACGCAATAAATTTGAAAATAATAAAAGGCAAAGAAGTTAACGAACTTCATAAAAAATTGTTTGGAAAATCTGAATTAAGTA
>JAYELB010000014.1:0-6085 GCA_034717055.1 Methanobacteriota archaeon | reverse complement strand
ATCTCGCCTGAGATCTCTTTGATGCTGCCGATCCCATCGATCGTCGTAAGTATCCCCAGATTCTCATAATAATCGATAAGCGGCTGCGTCTCTCTTTTATACACCAGGAGGCGTTTCTGAACAGATTCTTCGGCATCATCATCGCGCTGGTACAGTGCCCCGCCGCACAGGTCACATACCCCGTCCACCTGCGGCGGATTAAACGTCAACTGGTATGTAGCCCCGCATTCACATACACGGCGTGCCGATAGGCGGGTGATCAACCGGTCGTCCGGCACATCGATGTTGATCACAAGATCGATTTGCATGTCAAGTCCCGAAAGAATGCGATTGAGCGCATCTGCCTGTGGAATCGTTCTCGGATAGCCATCGAGGATGCAGCCTGATGCGCAGTCCGACTTTGCGAGCCGATCTTCGACGATTGCGATCAGTACCGAGTCAGGGACGAGTTCGCCCCTGTTCATGTATTCGGAAGCACGGTCTCCGAGTTCCGTGTCTTTTGCTGCACGCAGGATATCACCTGTGGAGATATGCGGGACACCTACTCGCTCTGCAAGTAACTTTGCCTGCGTGCCTTTTCCGGACCCGGGCGGTCCAAGGAGTAGAATATTCGTCATGCGCCTCCGAAGAACTGCCGCATCATCGGATGCATCTCCATCATCTGCTCGGATGCGAGATCCTCGTACAACCGGTAGACGATGCTTACTGTGAGCAGAAGTCCGGTGCCGCCCGCACCGCCGACCGTCCCCAGCATCGATGCTACGAGCGTAAGCGCGCCGATCAATGCGCCGCCGATGATCGTCACCTTTGGCACGTACCGTTCCATGACCCGCTCGATGCTCTGCGGACTCCGTCTGAACCCGGGAATCTGCATTCCGGACTGGAACACATTCTGTGCCACGTTCTTCGCACCCATGCCTGTAGTCTCGATCCAGAAGAGCGCAAAGATAATTCCGCCAACGATCAACATAGCGGCATCACAGAATACGTGGAGTATGATCTGCCACATTTCAGGTGACGCCATTGCAAGTTCCGGTGACGAATACTTCACAGCGACAAGCGACGGGACCCAGTCATGTGGGCTATGGATCGGTGCGAGATAGTACATGATCCCACCAAGCGGTGTACTTCCGCTGAATGCCCCTAGTATCGTGATCCCTTTACTGGATAGCAGCATCCCGATCATCTGGATGTTTGCCTGAAGCGCCCGCACAAGGATCATCGGAAGCACGCTTGCATATATGAGTTTTATCGGAAATCTCCCTCTTGCACCACGAACCGCGCTATGCGCAAGCGGGATCTCTATTCTGGTACTCTCCACAAAGACGACGAAGAGGAAGATGGCGATGGTTGTGACCAGCGCAAGGATCCCTGTGTCAACCAGGATACTAGTCGAGCCTGTTGGCAGAGTAGTCTGCGCAAAATACACCCACCGTGGAAGCAAACCTATCGGAACGTTTCCACCCATCTCCGGTATCCAGCTGAACAGCCCTGTTATGATCTGCTGAGAGACACCGGCAACGATGAAGAGTCCCACACCTGATCCGATGCCCCACTTGGATACGATCTCGTCCATAAACAAGATCAGGACTCCGCCGACACATATCTGGAATAAGAGCAGGAGCACGATTGTAGACGGATCGACGCCAAGATCCGCCGCAACGCTGGTCGAAGGCTGGATATATCCGCCAAGCACCTGCGGAAGCGCCTCGAATATGATCATCACAAAGACGAGCAGCTTCTGTGCACCCTGGAATAATGCCTGATCATGCGGATCAGACATATCCAGATTTATGACCTTTGCACCAACAAGCAGTTGCAGGATGATCGAACCCGTGACGATCGGACCGATCCCGAGAAGCATCAGTGTCCCGCCCTGTCCTGCAAAGAACGCACGGTACATGTGGAACATGTCGGTCGATTCGGGCGACATGCCAAAAAGTGGGACGTTTGAGAGAGCGAAATATAGGGCGAGAATGCCTGCGGTCCATGCAAGCTTCTTCTTAAGATGCACGTGCCCCTCAGGACTTGCGACCGCGGGCAATTTGGCAAGGATCGGTTCGAGAGCTTCTCTGAAACTCATTGCAACACCACTTAACCACTTAATTAAGTATGAATCACTGTTCCGCCTGCGTTCTCGATCTTTGTGATCGCGTTTTTAGAGAACGTTGATGCGGATACTGCCAGTGCCCTGGTTACCCTGCCGGTGCCAAGAACCTTGTCGATACCGAGTATGCCAACATTTATATGTACCGCGTCATCCTTCTCTTCGGCAAACCCTGCGTGCAGCAGTTCGGGTATCCTTGAATCGAGTTCGCAAACGTTGATGATGTTCGTGCTGACAATAATTTTTTGAGGGCGCGTGAACCCGTGCTTCCCATAGGTATATCCGCGCAGCAGTGCCCGCGTAGCGTGGTGTTTGCCTGCGCCACACTTGCCGCGTCCACCCCGATTTCCTGCACCTCGCCGATTCTTATGAGTGCCTCCGCCACATGTACGTGACCCTCGAAATTTCTTTGTATTCATCCTTGCTTACCTCTGTATTTATCTAAGATATGCGCAACAGTAATAAATTTATGCAGATGTTGATATTAAACCTGTTCCTAAGATTCCGTATCCATCACTTCTCTACGGGAGTTCCGGTAATCTCTGTTTTCAGAATTTCAACCCTGCGCATTGGATATATGGTTTTTATACTGCGGTACACCTTTGCGGAAAGCTTTCCATTCACGACCTCTTCGATTAACTTCTCGAAATCAAGTTTCCTTGCGCGATCATGGATAAGTTCTTCCACCTTCTTGCGTACTGCTTCGATCTGGCTTGTTTTTGCACGATGCGTCGTGAAACATGTTGGTTTTATCCGCATCCGGTACCCATCCTTTGTATATACTTCCAGATTTGCATCGATGCGTGACGTCTGGCGCTTGATCAGCGATCCGATATAATCATTAGTCATCTGATGCCCGGTGAATGATGTGCCTGCCGTGTCTCCGCTCACATCAGTGATCTTGAAATGTAGTTTGGTGTTCTGTTTCGAGAAATCCTTGACCATATCGCCGACCGTGACACTAACCGTCCGCCCGATCACCTTCTCTGGTGCATCTGCAAACGTCTCACATATAACCGACCTGCCAAACATCTCAGGAGCTACGACCTGGTACCAGTTCTTTGTCTTCCAGCGATCGGCTTTTCTTACCGTTTTTCTTGCCAATGTTTTTTCCTCCGAATGATGGTTATGTTGCTACTTTAAGATTATAAAGATTATGTACTATGAAACCAATTCAATCTTATGCTGATGGAATTGCTGACCCTTATATTGTCCGCCGTTTTCCTGGCGTATTCGAGCGACTGGTTCACTGGCGGCGCATCGAGACTCGCAAAGGCAGTGGGGGTGTCAGAGTTCCTTATCGGGGTGACCGTGGTGGCGATTGGAACCTCGCTTCCCGAGATCGTCGTATCCGTGTACGCAGCCTACACAGGCAATCCTGAGCTTGCCGCCGGAAACATAGTCGGAAGCAACATCACCAACGTAGCTCTGGTGCTTGGCGCGGCATGTATAGTCAGCCCCATCGTCATCGATCGCAGTATCTACCGTGATGTGAAGATCCATGTCCTGATACTTGCAATAGTATCGTGCTACTTCTTATATGCCGAAAGGGTTACATGGATGGCAGGGTTGCTGCTGGTCATAGTGTACGGGTGGTATATCCGGGACGGCTACACCAGACACCGGTCGACACACCCGGTCCCTGAGATTGGTGATAACAGGAAGGATATTGTGCGGCCTCTCGGGCAGACCATTGCAGGAGGTCTTGGCGTGTTCGTGGCATGTAATTTCCTGGTGGACGCTGCCGTCGGTATTGCATCAGAACTGGGAATTTCCACAACGGTCATCGGACTGACGCTGGTAGCACTCGGCACATCGCTTCCCGAACTCGCAGTATCGATCACAGCCGCCCGGAAGCGGTGGGGTATGATGGTTCTTGGAAATGTTATTGGAAGCAACATCGCAAACATCCTGCTCGCTCTTGGGCTTGGCGCGGGACTTTGCACCATTCCGCTGGAAGATGCAATCGTGGACAACATCGTCCTGATGGTCTTCCTGGCGATGGCTATGGTGGTCTTTGTGAGATATCGCGGGGTATTTGACAGGAGGGTTGGCATCCTGTTTATCATGGTCTACGTGGCATTCATTGCGATGATATTTATGTAAACGGCAACTTTGCTTCGGAGCGGTTGAGAACGATGCTTGCATGTTGGTCGTCTGCCTGCTGGAGAACAACAAGGATGCATTCCGAGATTGGGCGAATGCTTAGTGCTCACCGAGCAATAAAGGTATCCTCTCCAAATCAGAAGGTAACTCGAAGACGTGAAAGTATACTGAATCCTTGATGGCAGTGTTAGCGATATTACCAATAAATTCGGAGGGGATACGAAGATTCCGTAACACCTGATGACACAACACCATCATGCTTGCGCGGAAGTTTCACCCCTAAATCATCATGCCAACCCAGTCGGGTGCGTCCACAGTAGTATCCGTGCCGCCATCGCCACCGCGCAACATATCGGTCACAGACTTTAGCACCTGAACCGATGTCGGATGCATCATCATGAAGAGATCGACACCAGCAAGTGCAAGCGCTAGTCCCGTCGTTATCTCCCAGATCGGCCCCCTGTATTCGCGGGGTCCCCAGTCAGAGTCCTCCTTAAGTGGCGAGACTGCCATCCACGACTCTCTCGCGCCCCATGCATTTGTAGTTCCTGATGACATTGGGAAGTTCAGTTCTTGGTCGCCGATTAACCCTGCGAGCCGGATGCGCTCGATGTTTGAGTACGCGTAATCAAGACCATAACCAAGCGCAGCGGTTGTCGGATCCATCACAATGTCACAACGCTCGATGTCGCACTGTTTCATCAGTTTGCGGTTGAGTTCCTTCTGCGCATTGATCTCGAGCTGCGTCCACGAGAGGATTGCGTGACCGTACTCCTTTGCCGCTGCTGCGATCCGCTGGTAGTCCATATTCAGGTTTGCAGACGCGATCAGGCACCGCTCGCCTTCGGCAGCCTCCGCCGCCTTCTCAAGAACCTCGGGATCCTTGTCCGGATTCCCTGATCCCCCGATGATAAGCGGGACATCGACCGCCTGTAAGACATCCTCGACCACCTTCGCAGCCTCCGATGCAGGCGTGTCCTTGATCGACGGATCCGTACTTATCAAGTGAATCGTGACCATATCCGCGCCGAACTTCGAGACCACCTTCTTTGCCCACTCAGCCGGACTTTCGAGCACATCCTCGTAGTTCATGCGCACAGCGCGTGCCATTCCGATGGGCATGTCAAAGACATCGATCGAGACATGGTTCGGATGTGGCATCGGCGCATCGAAGTAGAACGGCAGCGCATGTTCGCCGCCAAGCGTGACCGTAGTTCTACGTGTGCCGCCGTCAGAGGATGTTGCACCGAGCACAACCTCCTCGATCCCATGCTTCCACTCAGAGACCGGGTCCACGTCAAACGATGCCGGGATCAACTCCTGCGGGATCCGGGACTGCACCTGGGGCGCCAGCGCCATCGGCTGCACGGCAGGCAGCACCTGCCCTACCGGACAGCCCATTATACCTGAGACGTTATTTAACCGCGCCGCGATCTGTGCGATCTCATATCCCACAGTTTGCATCAGTTCCTGACCGCCACCTCCGCCGTCAAATTCTATCTCGATATCCCCCTCTATCGTAACGTCTTTCAGTTCAAGTACATTTTCGAGCATTTTTTTGAGATCAGATAGTGTGATTGTGGTAGTTGTCATGCGGATTTAGAATGAGATTGCAGGTTTATTAAATGTTGCAGATTGTTGGGTTCGGCATGGGTAGTCAACTCCATCGGTGTTCGGTTAAGGAGGAACAACCACCCCCCAAACATAGGCATTCCGGTAACATTAGACACTTCTCAGGTCATCTGCATACAGCCGATAAAAGATGTAGTACATGTTTAGCTGAGGTGGAAAAACCACGAGATTACACGAGATTGACATAGAAATCTTGTGGAAATCAGCGTAATCTCGTGGTTTTATATTATGGACACCCCC
>JAYELB010000013.1:0-6107 GCA_034717055.1 Methanobacteriota archaeon | reverse complement strand
CACAGATATGGATCCTACTATACTGACTGACCTGGAATGTCTTATTGAGCCGGTAACTCGCGGCGACCCGGAATCAAACTTACGCTGGACATGTAAAAGCACCCGTAATCTATCTGAAGAGCTTAACAACATGGGGCATGAGGTGAGCCACAATAAAGTAGGTGAATTACTCCGGCAATTGGGTTACAGTTTGCAGTCCAATCAAAAAGTCCTGGAGGGAACTGATCATCCGGATCGCGACGCACAGTTCAAATCTATGGGGTCAAAATGAGGTTGGATTTCTACATCACTAAAATCCCCCACAGTCCCCCATTCTGCTTTTATGTGTTGGATATCGGTTCTCCACTGCAAAGTGGTAGTGGTACAGTGTAGTGAAACATTACACTACAATATGACCGACAGAATGGGACCAATAAAGGTTGGAAAATGGTTATTTTGTGATATAATCATTCATAGGTACCAATTTAAACTTACAGAATCCAACCTCAAAATGACGCCATAGGTTCAAATATATATACGAAAAATTACATGAATTCCAACAATTTGGGGCGCCGGTGATCTCGGTGGACACAAAGAAGAAAGAATTGGTAGGGAATTTTAAAAATGGTGGTCGCGAGCTTAGATCAAAAGGAAATCCGGAAAAGGTCAATGTACATGATTTTCCAATACCCGGCACTGGCAAAGTAAACCCGTATGGCGTCTACGACGTTTTCGCCAACTCTGCATGGGTCAGTGTGGGCACAGATCACGACACGGGAACATTTGCAGTAGAAACCATACGCAGGTGGTGGTACACGATGGGCAAAAACAACCATCCGGGAGCGAAGAACCTCTTGATCACCGCGGATGGTGGCGGTAGTAATGGTTATCGGATAAGGCTGTGGAAGGTTGAATTGCAGAAATTAGCGGATGAAACCGGGCTGATAATATCGGTGTGTCACTTTCCGCCGGGCACAAGTAAATGGAATAAGATCGAACACCGACTTTTCGCTTTCATAACCCAAAATTGGAGAGGCAAACCCTTGATAATCCACGAAGTCATTGTGAACCTCATTGCTGCCACCACTACTAGAAAAGGGCTTTGTGTACAATGTAAACTTGATACAAACCAATATCCAGTAGGGATCAAGGTACCGGATGAAGAGATGGAACTGGTTAATATTACAAAAGATAAATTTCATGGAGAGTGGAACTACACGATCAGTCCGCGCAGTGCATGACTTGATACCTTAATTTAACTGCAGTTACTAACCATCATATCGTTTTTTTGCCCTAAATACAGACGCAAGGTTTTTACAGCTCACATTCCGCGGGTCGCCGTTCATTTTCCGTAATTTCTACTGATAGCGGTTTTGAATATCTAAAAAATATTATTTTTATACTGTGGTGGCACAACCTATCCAATTTCAACAGAGGGTGCTTTACATGTTTATGTAATAAATATATATTTTAATAAAGAGATCATCTTCAAAAACAAAAAATCACAATCAGTAGCCACTATTCGCCATTTGCAAAAATATATCTTCTTACAAAAAACACGTGCGGAATGCCAGTTACAGGAGATATGGCCGAATACTTTGAATAATTCTGAGACTTTTTAATTTGTTCTGGTCGGTTGAAAACATGACGCCAACCCGGCAAATACAAATATGATTAGATGAGTGAAATCAGTGAAATCGGTGTTAATCTGTGGCTAAAATAATATCAGCCACAGATTAACGCAGATGGACACAGATTAGCTGTGTAAATGACTTTTCAGATCGGTAGTGCTCCCTTATTGCAGTTGTGATCGCGCAAGGCAATCCGACGTTCCCAGAAAATAATAAAAAGACTCACAATTCTTTAGGAAACAAGTAGACTCTAACATCCGAAGTAGTTTTCTTGGAGGTCTAATGATACTGTTTTCGTGGCAACAACTCGATTTTCGGTGAAAAGTAAATCACATCCCAAAAGGTGTCACGCGGGTCCGACACATTTCACCCTTTTCAAATGTCCACTTCAATCGCGTCGTTGTCATTGGTAATTCCATATATGTTCGGTGATGATAAAAGGACAGGCTATTTCAATTCGCCGAAAGTCAGGTATCTAACGTCTTTTTCGGATCGAATGCCTGAATCACATCCTTCAATGTCTGGGCTTGCATCACATACACCTCTATCTGATATGGTCCATGGCGCATTCATAAATCATCTTCCACCCGCCGCATTTTACTTTCACCCCGCTCTTGGATTACTGATTTATATATGTGGGCTGATGTGCATATTAAGGACTTGCACAGCCCTACACGATTCTGGGCAGCCATGCATTATCCTTCCCCTCACTTTTTTTTTATTTTTTAACAACCTCGGCCAGACCCCGACCCGTAAGATTCATTGCCGGTCCCGCTCGTATTACCTATCAGGCCGTGTGTAAGCAAGACTCTGAAAGAACCATGATCCACCCATCCGGACTCCCGGAAAACCCAGGATGCTATCTCTTCAAAGATGCCGCTGATAACATAATCTATGTGGGGAAAGCAAAGAATCTCAAAAAGCGCGTCCGTAGTTACTTCCAAAGACGCGAGCGCGACCCAAAGACCGAGGTCCTCGTAGAGAGGACAGATTCTGTTGATTTCATCGTAACGGATAGCGAACTCGAGGCGCTGATCCTTGAAAACACCCTCATTAAGCGACACCAGCCGAGATACAACATCGATCTAAAGGATGCAAAGAGTTATGCATATATCCATATCACGGACGAGGAATTTCCACGTATCGGGATTGCACGGAAGTTGGACGGAAGCGGAACTTTCTTTGGTCCGTTTGTCACTGCAAAGGAGCGTGACTATGTCCTTTCGGTTGTAAAAAAGACGTTTAAGCTGCGATCATGTCGCAGACTCCCGAAACGGGCCTGCCTCAGGTACCATATCGGGTCGTGCAGCGCGCCGTGTATCGGAAAGATCAGCGGCGAGGAGTACCGCAAGCAGGTCGCCCGGGCGCAGTCGCATCTCCGCGGGAATACGAGCGATCTGATCCGGTCTCTATCGCAGGAGATGGCAGAAAAATCGATGGAACAGGAATTTGAGTTTGCGATGGAGCTCAGGGACCAGATCACTGCCATCGAGCACCTTTCCGAGCGTCAGTATGTGGATCGGCAGAAGAACTACGATGAGGATGTCATCAACTACGTGAAAAGCGATGGCAAAGTTTATCTCATGCTCTTCAACGTGTACAAGGGCATGCTCGCGGACAAGCAGGAGTTTGTCTTCGATGAGCGCGATGAGGTGATCGAGGAGTTCCTTGTGCAGTACTACTCAGAGCATGACCCGCCCCCCGAACTGATCCTCCCCTTGCCGGTTAGTGATGTGATCTCGGATTTCCTCACCGAAAGAAGCGGGCGGCGGGCCAGGATCGCCGTCCCAAAGCAAGGGGCCAAGAAGAAGCTGCTCGATCTTGTCGGGAAGAATATCGAGATTTCATTCTTTGGCGGGCAGATCAAACTTGAGGCACTGAAAGACCTTCTCGGGCTTTTCCGCGTCCCCGCGGTCATTGAGTGCTTCGACATCTCCCACCTCTCAGGCACGTCGATGGTCGCGTCGATGGTGCAGTACAGGTCAGGAAAACCGGATAAACGGAATTACAGGCGGTTCAAGATCAAGACGGTCGAGAAGATCGATGATTTCGCTGCCATCGCCGAGGTCGTGCGGAGACGGTACTCACGCCTGAAAAGAGAGGATGGCGAATTTCCGGATCTGGTAATCATCGATGGCGGAAAGGGACAGCTCTCGGCAGCCCGCGGGGAGATTGATAAGCTCGGGCTTAAGGTTCCGATCATCTCCATCGCCAAACGGGAGGAGGAGATCTATGTACCGGGTCTCACCCATCCACTGCCTGCTGACCGGGAGGATACGGCATCGCTCTTTGTCCAGGAGATCCGGGATGAGGCGCACCGGTTCGCAGTCGCATATCACCGGCTGCTCAGGCGAAAGGCGGTGGTGTCGTGATCTTTCATACAGTTTAGGGATTTTCGGGGCTGTTGCATTACGTGGTTGTGTCCAAATCCTGCCCCAACCGTTCCACACCCAAACGAAATTCAGGTGCATCCACCGAGGACGTTCGTTGGATATGAAACTATAACCCACCGTCCCTTAACCTCGCCACATTCAGCGCGGTGAATGGCTCGCCCTCGAAGATGATTTGCTTTGTTTTTGTACCGTGCTGGCAGAGATAGTCTGTCACATTCATCCAGCGGATTTCACCGTCCGAGGTGCGAATCACCAGCATCACCGGGTACTTATGTGTCTGCCAGTATTCGGCATGGCGAGGATTTTTGATCCGGAAAATCTCTTTGCCGTCGCTCTTTCGGGTGCGGAGGTAGGAATCGCCGGATTTTAGCTGGAGGTAGACCCGCTTGCCGCTGGCTTCACCCTTAGCGTTCTTGAATTCGATCTCGCCATCGATGCCCCAGTCCGAGTTGGGTGTTGGGCGGAAGATATGTCCCGCTTCACCAGCAGTAGAGAATGCATGGCCAACCAGGATCAGTTCGAGGCTTTCGTTGTCGAGGTTGATCTGAGCCTGCTTGTCCATCTCTCGCACGATCCGGAGTAACTCGTCCGATGCAAATTTTTCCTCGATCAAGTCAACAAGCGTCACCCGTTCTTCGCATAAGCCGCAGAGGATGTCTTTCTTCCCCATAGCCAATCGTTTCTTGATTGCCTGACGATTCTCAAGCGGTGTGTCGCAGTGCGGACAGACATAAGAGCGCATGCGGGTAACGTCCCGGGCGTGTTTTTCCAGGTGCTCGTGAATGTACTTGATGAAAGACACCTTTGTATCCATATACGTACCCGCTTCAAAATAGACCTGGATCTCGGCAGCGGTGTCCTTCTTCTTCGTCATCTGCAAGCCTACCCGCTTGCCGGAGTGCGTGGTGAAATCGGCAGCGTACCGCCAGAGCTCCCTCATCTCGAAATCGTTGGTATAGTGCAGCCGCACGACCAGCGTCGAGTAGATCTCGTCCAGCGTTCCCGAAAAGCCGTAGGTGACAGCGACGTTTGGTTGTTCCGGGATGTCGGGTCGGTCTTGCTTGAAGTATGACGGGAAGACCAACTGTGTGCCCCCCTCCGTTTCGACGCGGACACAGAGCGATCGGTCGATGAACGTTTGTAGCATCGCCCGCAGCAGGACATTCTCATCGGCTTCGTTCAGCCGCTTCATGTCCTTGAAGTCGATCTCCGCTTCCAGGACGGCTCGCTCTGGCACTGCCCCGATCTCATCCATGTTGTCCCGTGCGCTGCGCACGACCGCTGAAGCGTAGTTGTTGATCTGCTCAGGCTGGAGCAGCACGAAATCCCCGAAATCAATCTTCTGGATAACTCCTTGTCCGGCGAGCAGCCCGACGACGGCTCGCAGTTTGTCTTCTGAAATGGACTCGTCTGGTAGCTCCAGTTGCAGGCGCTGGCGGAGTTCGGATATCCGGGTCATCACAATCTCTTCCTCTTTGATGCGGATGATAGCATCCTTGAGCGTCTTGAAGAGCCGCGAGGTAGCAGTCCAGGGCAGTCGCTCCCATGGGATGTGTTCGGCGATTAAGGTTTTCAGGTCAGCACAGCCGTCGTCGGTCTTGGCTGCGGTGTTCAGAAATGCGCTGTAGCCGTGCTCTTTTTGGTACTGGTCCACTTTGCTCTGGCTGATCATAAGCCCACCCCGGTCGCAGCGACCTGCAACGATCAGCCTGGCTGGATTGTGCTTGACCGCAACCGAAAGCGCCTTCTCCCAGTGGTCAAGCGGCTCGAAGGGATCATCCCGCTGCGGGTCGATTACCATCAGCGCAAGTGCGGTCTCATCCATGTAGAGTTGGTGGATCAGCCGGTAGTCAGGCTGCCCTGCAAAATCCCACAACCATACCTCCCGCTCCATGCCCGCGGTCTCCACATCAGGCAGGTTGAGCTGCCAGACGTTCATGCCGTGCGTGGAACTCGTCTCCTGCCAGCGATCCTCAGCCAGCCGGAGCGCCAGCCCGGTCTTGCCGACGCCGGACTCACCGACGAGGACGACCTTGGCGTTGGTGTAACGAGCAGCATCAGGAGCTTTGATGGTTGTATCCGGCTCCTGCAGGTCCCACACCCG
>JAYELB010000012.1:0-6121 GCA_034717055.1 Methanobacteriota archaeon | reverse complement strand
GGAAAGGTTTGTTCTGACTTTTGTAAGAAGTGGTTATTTGGATGGTTACACTGTAACCAATCAAAAAATGTTTCCGATTTTTCCAGATGGGTTATAAGTTCACTTCAACTCAAGATACCAGAGAGCCCATATTAATTCACCTTAATATGTAGTAGGGCGTCACACACCCCATTTTTCGATTGCCTGCAGTAAAGGGGCACCCTCCTGACGCCGTAGAGAAGAGACATCCTCCACCCCACCGCCACACCAAACTCACTGCGCGGCATAGACCGGTCGTTCTTCCACATCCACCACCAGCGCGCTGCCGAGTTCAGACTGTATGATGCGCTGCACCCTGCCACCACCCTCTGCGACCAGCTGGACACGCGCCATCATCGCTTCCCGCTCTTCATAGAATAAGTCATTACTCTGAACCACCCGGTGTATGCTGATGTCACGCCGCTGCAACCGCGCAATAAGTCCGGTTGTGCCTGCTGTGATATCATTGGGGCTGGTCGATGATAAGAACACGGGATCGCCAACATCGATGTGCAGTACGCCAGAGAAGTTGTGCGGGCTCCTGATCTCGATGGTCCGTAGCAAACGGCTCTTCAAGTCGTTGAGCACGTGATTTGACATTCCAGTCAGTGCAATACATCGCATCATGATCACCCGTACATCGAAAGAGGTTTTGGAGGCTCGTCCTGTTCAACAGTCTCTCTCACGGTCTCTGCGAGTTTCTGCATCTCAAGTTCGATCTCCTCTGCCTGTTTGATCAGTCTTTCAGTATCGATCGAGAGGTCGTATAAATTATTAAGAACCTTGAGCACAGCAGCGGCAGCGATCGGGTTCGGGTTCGGGTCCGAGGTGCTCCCGAGCAGACTGATCGCAGGGAGCTTGCGCGTAAAGCACTCGGTCATGATACTGCCTGCGATTCCTGAGATCGACCCCATCTGGAAGATCTCGACCTCATCCCTGATGCTCTCAAGTCCTTCCTCGGTTGTTGCTGCGCCAAATACGATAGGATCCGCGCCTACGACCGGCATTCCCGCAATCGATACTATTTGGCGAGCATTAACAGACGTTGCCCAGTCGACAATTGATTTACTGACGATATAAGCGATACTCGGATGAATCGGGATATCCGAAACCACCACGATCATCTCCTTCTCCATGCTTTCGTATATCCGCACAGGCATGTTCACCCGCCCCTCGAGAAGCATCGCAACCGGCGGGAAATGTTTCGAGTTGATCGCACCCAGATACTTCATGTTCAGTTCGTCGATGATCTGTTGGCTCGCAATGTTTCCTACAAGCCCGACCCCGGGGAATCCTTCAACGACCACGGGATTCTCTGACCTTGGCGTATCTACAATCACGCACACCTCAGAATCCTCTACCATAGGATCAATAGTGGCATACTGGTAGATAAATATTTCTAAAGCGCGGGTCACTTTTATATGGCATAACGCCAGAGAGTCGATCCGCAAACTATTTGACCGGTCGACAGCAGTGACCAGAACAACGCCAGGGTGGCGGAGCGGCTAACGCGATCGCCTGCAGAGCGATTCTATTCCGGTTCGAATCCGGACCCTGGCTTATCGCAATGTTTAACAGCGCAATTTTTAAGAAACTGGAAAAAAACGATTTCCGCACCCTCATCGGCATAGAGATCGGCATGAGGCAGCACCGGTGGGTTCCAGCAGAGATGCTTCCTTCTTTCTCAAAGCTGTTTACCGAGGAGGTCCGGTATCGCATCGACCGGCTTCTCGGATTCAATCTCGTCAAGAAATCCGTGGTACCTTATGATGGCTACATGATCCACTTCGACGGATATGATGCGCTTGCGGTAGGCGCGCTGACGCTTCGAGGCTTGTCAGCGATCGGGGATACCATAGGGGTTGGCAAGGAGTCGGTTGTATACGAAGGGATGTATGATGGCGAGCCTGTTATCCTGAAGTTTCACCGCGCCGGATACACGAGCTTCAAGCAGGTGGCACGTCAGCGCGACACCGGGGACCGGAATCACTGGATATTCATCGCAAGACGCGCGGCGAAGCGTGAATACGAGGCCCTTGGCATCCTTGCTGAGCTTTCCGGTGATGGTGCTGTCAGCGTGCCACGGGCGGTCGATCACAACCGGCACCTGATTGCCATGAGCATCGCACCTGGAAGCGAGCTATCAAAGACGAAGGTTAACGATCCCGATTGGTTCCTGGATATGATCCTGGAGCAGATCAAGAAAACGTACGCTGCAGGATTTATCCATTCCGACCTGAGCGAGTACAATGTCTTTGTCAGCCCTGATGGCGTCACGCTCATCGATTGGCCTGGATACGTGACCGCGACGCACCCTCAGGCAGAGTTTCTGCTTGAGAGGGATGTTAAAAATGTATTAGCATTTTTTAACCGGAAGTACGGTGTAACGCGGGACTGCGAAGAAGTGGTTGAGTGTGTGCGTGTGTGAACCATTTTGCCGATTTTGGGAAGGAAACTTGATGTGGTGGAGCACTCCTCATTTGCTTGATGTATCGTGGGGATATATGTATCACGGGAACTACAAAAGAGCCCAAAAAAGTTGAGACTTTTTAATTTGTTCTGGTCGGTTGAAAACATGACGCCAACCCGGCAAATACAAATATGATTAGATGGATGAAATCAGTGAAATCGGTGTTAATCTGTGGCTAAAATAATATCAGCCACAGATTAACGTAGATAGACACAGATTAGCTGTGTAAATGACTTTTCAGATCGGTAGTGCTCCCCTATTGCAGTTGTGATCGCGTAAGGCAATCCGACGTTCCCAGAAAATAATAAAAAGACTCAAAAAGTTTGTTTCATATCTCGCAGATCCATCCCATTACGATCTCGGCAGACCAAGCCCAAACTCATTGTGCAGCGCACGCACAGCCTCTTCCGCCGCAGCACTTCGCACCACAAAGGAGATGTTGTGCTCTGAAGATCCCTGACTGATCATGATCACATTGATGCCTGCGCTCCCCATCGCTGTGAAGACGCGTGCTGCAATGCCTGGAATGCCGACCATGCCTGCCCCGACCACCGCGACTACGCTGACATCCGGGTTCATCGTCAACTCGCGTATCACCCCGTTTCTGAACTCTGACCTGATGGCATCAGCAGCGATGTTTAGTTGCGACCCCTCGACAACGATCGAGATGTTTGCCTCGGACGATCCCTGACTTATCATAGTAATGTTCACGCCCGCCTCTGCAAGTGCTCCAAATACGCGTGCTGCAACCCCGATGGTGCCTACCATACCGGCTCCCGAGATGTTTATCAGCGCGATGTTTTCGATGACAGTGACTGCTTTCACTACCTCTTTGCCCTGCTCCTGATCCCGCACCACGAGCGTGCCTGTAAAATCCGGATCGAAGGTGTTTAGAACACGCACAGGGAGATCGTTTCTGATCGCGGGTTCGATCGCACGTGGATGAAGCACCTTTGCGCCAAAGTATGATAGTTCCATCACCTCGATATATGAGATCAGCGGGATGTTGCGCGCGTCTGACACGATATCCGGGTCCGCGGTCATAATCCCGGACACCTCCTTCCAGAACCATATCTCGTCTGCGTCGATAGCGTCACCTATCAGCGATGCCGAGAAATCGGATCCGCCGCGTCCGAGTGTTGTCGAGATACCTGACGCGTCTTCTGCTATGAAACCGGTGACCACTGGCACGCACTCGCGGATCAGCGGGAGCAAGCTCTCTCGTATCTGCTCATTGGTGCCTTCAAGCGGTTTTGCTTCTCCGTATTCGCTGTTGGTTATGATCCCTGCCTCTCTGCCTGTAAGATGCGTTGAAGTGATTCCGATTGAGCAAAGCGCTCCTGATAAGATTGGTGCTGCTAGCAATTCCCCATAAGACGTAATGCAATCGCGGGATCGGGGGGTTAACTCCCCAAGATAGCATATCCCGGTCAAAGCCCGATCCAATTTACATATCCTGCGGTCCAGTTCGCCCAGTACCTGGTTGAGAGTGGTCTCGTCGTTGATTGCAATATTTGCTGCCCTGTAATGGACGCCTCGCAGATGCTCGACCAGTTCACGAACCGATTCAAGGTCTCCCGTGTCCGCTACTATATCTGCCTGTTCCAGCAGATGATCTGTGACAGTCTTAAGCGCAGAGGTCACAACGACCAGTTCGTGGTCACAATAGCGGTTTATCAACTCCGCGACCCATTTTATTTTCTCACCGTCTGCGATCGATGCGCCTCCGAATTTCATGACCAGCCGCATAATTTATTATGATGGGTGCGCTCACTTGAAAAAGATAGTGGTTTTATATCTTGGGAGACATTTCATTCACCATGCTTTTCAATGACCTGCTTGGAATCGCTGATGGGCCCGTGCAGCTCATAGAGCGGAGTTTCACCGACCAGAAGACCTGCAAACTGACCAGACATTATCTCACGGAGGTTGTCCGGTCAGGGGTACCGTTTGGTGAAGTGATCCGGATAACAGGATCGAACGGTCCGGATGAACTGCTCGGGATTGCTATTCTTACAAATTCGGAGGGTCAGGACTTCCGGATGATATTTGTAAACACTGTATGCAAAGATCCGGGTTTCGCGGATATGGTCGCCGGGTTGTGTGAAAACGCCGAAAACGTCCGCACCGTGAAGACGACAGATTCACAGTTCATGAACGCTATTATCGAGTATTATTCAATCATGCTCGTGAACCGGATGCTATGCGACCGGTGCATATCTACAAAAAAATCGTTTTCAGAGATATTTTCAGAATCGCGTGTGGATAGGCTAACGGAACTCTTGGAGACGATCGAACAGTCCGAAAACACCGGTTTCGCAGGGATGGATATGCTTGAGATCTGCTGTGGCAACGGGATGGCAACGATTGCACTCTCTGAAATGGGCTGCGATCCGTTCTGCATGGATTCTGACCAATGCGCGATATGCGAAGGGGTTGAACACGGCGTGCTTTCTCCGCATCGGTCAGCGGTTCTGGACGCAACAGAACTACCTACTTTCTTTGATGCGGAATCCTTCGACTGTGTCATCGGATTCATGCTCGGCGCGATCTATCCGTTCAATAAAGATCTCTGGGCGCGCATCATGTCAGAATCTTCTGTTTTGCTGCGTGAAAATGGACTTCTCGTGTTTACGGTCCATAAGGAGGAGGAGATCATTATCTTAAAGGAGGTTATGGATGCTATCGGGATGGAGGGGGGAATTATCGACAATCGAGACGATGCAGGGATGTATGATCAGTGGGTGTATCTCGGACGGAAAGGGAGTTCTGTGGGGTGAAGACCTCAGGCGTCGATTATCTCCGGAATCGTGACAGGTTTGTGGGGTTATGTTGAACCAACAACTTTACAATCAGGCAGCTAGATAGGTGATTATTATGAAATTGAAATCCATAATGCTCGTAGTGCTGTTGCTTGCTGTGCTGTTTTCCGGGTGCATCGGTGACAAGGACAAGGTTGCACCGACTCCGACACCTACGCCCACGCCCACGCCAGAACCGACTCCGACTGTGGCACCAACGCCAGAACCGACTCCGACTGTGGCACCAACGCCAGAACCGACCACGACGTCGGTGGCAAGAGAGTCGAAAACCCAGAGGATATGGCTCGATGTGTGGTCATATACACCACGGAATCCAAAAATTTATGTTGGGGATACCCTGGCGTGGAACAACAATCAAAAAAGCCCGAAATACGACTTCATATTGGTAAGCGAAGATGAGCTCTGGGAGAATCAGACGATCATCTACGGTAAGGAGTTCAGATACACGTTCAACACATCTGGCAACTACACGTATTACTGCCAAAGATTCAGGGGGACGATGACCGGAACCGTGACCGTACTTCCGTGATTCAGGCAACGGAATGCGCGGCTGTCGGCACAGGTTTATGTATCGCAGCGGTCGCGCGAAGTTCTTGCTCGCTGATTCGCTCTGACATGTAGGTCGAGGCAACCTCGTCAAACTCGAGTAACTGCGAAACGATCGGGTTTTCCTCGTTTAATTTATACAGCGTTGCCCGCCCGATCTTTCTGGTAGGAATTACGAGATTCCATTCCTCCAGAGTTCTCCAGTGCCGATTTATCGTAGTCCAGCCGATGCCTGCATGTCCTGCGATCTCAGTTTTAGAGTAAT
>JAYELB010000011.1:0-6164 GCA_034717055.1 Methanobacteriota archaeon | reverse complement strand
GAAAATTCATCAAGCAAGAGTGAAAACACAGCTCCAATTGAGATACGTTTATGACCCCCACGAAACTCCGCGATCTGGTGCATCTGCCCCCAAAAGAAGCGAAACTCCTCCCGCGCGGCTGGCAGATTCTAGGTACCGTGATCCTCGTAAGCATCCCTGATGCGCTTCGCAATCACGCAAACGCGATCGGGGATGCGCTTCTTGCGATGTATCCGAGGTGTAGCACAGTGCTCTGGAACAGGGGTGTTGCGGGACGCTTCCGTGAGCCGATCTGCGAGGTGATCGCGGGAACCGGTGAAACGGAGACGATCCATAAGGAGAATGGCTGCTACTTCAAACTCGATGCTGCAAGGATCATGTTCTCGCAGGGAAATCTCGTAGAGCGGATGCGGATGGCGCGAATCTGCAAAGACGAGGTTGTGCTGGACATGTTTTCCGGAATCGGCTACTTTTCGATCCAGATTGCGGTCCATTCACGCCCGAAAAAGGTTATCGCGATTGAACTTAACCCGACCGCATACCACTACCTCACAGAGAACATCAGAATCAACCGGGTGGAGGATCTCATTTTTCCGGTGCAGGGGGATTGTGCGGTAAAAGCTTCTGAGAATATCGCAGACCGGGTGATCATGGGCTATCTTGATTCATCGCATGAGCAGATCGTGAAAGGGTTACTTGCAGCGAGATCAGGCGGAATACTGCATTACCACGAGGCAACGCCGACAGCGCTTACATACCAGCGCCCGATCCAGCGGATTAAGGATGCGGCGCAGGCATGTGCGCGTATATGCGGGTGCAGGCGCAGCGTAGAGATAATCGGCTGCCGCACCATCAAGAAGTATGCGCCCGGGGTTGTGCATGTGGTGGTGGACGTGAGGGTTACGTAGTATCGAGGCTAATGAGACCGCCACACCACCAGGGTTGACAGCCTCCGATGCTGATGATTTTACGTAAGATGCATTATATTTTACACCTGCATCAAGGAAAACTCCAGTGAAATCGCTGGGTTTCAGGGTAGGCTGGACTGAGGCACACCTGAATCAGGAGATCGCCTGGATGATCCGGGTGACCTCATCCTGTGTCAGGTTATGCGGTTTGATATAGAAGACCCACACTCCATCCACCCAGAAGTATTGGGGCAGGTTGTCCGGTGCAATCCGGTACACGG
Organism: Methanobacteriota archaeon; assembly: GCA_034717055.1. GTDB lineage: Archaea > Halobacteriota > Methanosarcinia > Methanosarcinales > Methanogasteraceae > Methanogaster_A. Next base: position 4,996 of record JAYELB010000011.1, on the reverse strand, counting down.
TCATCCCATCGATCGTTATCTCTTCGAGTGTGGATGCCCAGTCGCCTCCAAATCCGCGGATGCCTATAACCATCTTTTCGGTTTCATCATTTGCAAGCGTCTCGTTTTTGTATAGCGTCGTCCATAGCGTCAGAAACCCCCCACCTTCTCCATGGTAATGTATGATCGCGAGATCATCTATGTTCTCGATGCTGCCTATGTGTGACTCTTCTACCCGCTGCAGCGCATCCGCACCGGTAGACACCACAACCCGGTTCATACCAAGAATCTCGGCTGGCGCGATCTCTATTGCGTTCGGATGCGGTGCTGACGATGCTACTGACGTCGCTGGTAGTGGGTGGACGGTTTCATCCGTGCTCTGATCGGTGATGCATCCGGCAGATGCAAGTATCAGCAGCACCGCGGTAATTGTGAACAGGTATCTGGCTTGTTTCATGGCTTCTGGTTTTGCATGCCGACTAATAACAACCTTTGGTATCCACTTCAAATTATGTGGTAACCGAGGCACCATCTAAAAATAGGAGATTTTGATAATTATCGTAGATGCAGATTTCGCAAATTCACTCCGATATTTCCTTAAATCAGTGTAATTAGTGTTAATCTGTGGCCAATATTACTTTTAGACACAGATTAACACCGATGGACACAGATTTAGGTTTTTATGTACATATTTCAGAAAGATTGAAGGCGAGTTTTACCATACTTTTTGGCACTGTTTTAATTTTCTAGTGATGGAATGAAGTACTATTTTTGGAATCTCCTCGATCACCGACGCGCTGCAATCCTGAATAGCTACGAATATACGTTTGTTTCTGCTAAATCGCTTATTTTACGACTTTTGGCTAGATGCAACAGAAATAAAAAGGTTGGGCGATGAACTAGAAAACTTAGCTATCACTAGATTTCTGAACAGTGCCTACTTTTTGGAGTGGATACACCTTTCGATTACAGGGGCTTCCAACCCGGATCTGGTGTTTGTGCCGAGCATGTTTGGGCGAATCACACGAAGTGCCCCCTATAATTCAGATATCTCTGTGAATGTGGTCCCAAAGCCCGCGTGAACCGAAAGGAATACATCAGATGAATCAGACTGGATCACTATGAATATTAGAGATGTCATGCGCGAAGAGGTCGTCACCTGCCAGATCGATGACACCATCAGAACGGCTTCATCCTTGCTAAAAGAGCACAACATAAGCGGCATGCCAGTCCTGGATGGCGACAGACTGGTTGGCATCGTTACCGAGTCGGATCTGCTGAAGTTGCTCGAACTGCCAGAGCACCACCAGGGTCTGTGGCTACCAAGTCCGCTCGAGATCATCGAGATCCCGCTGCGCGAACTGATCGGATGGGAAGAAGCGAAGAAGGCACTTACAGACGTGGGTGATAAACCGGTGCATACGATCATGACAAAGCATGTGCATACGATCGCGCCAGACGACTCAATTGAGGCCGCCAGCACGCTGATTACGAGTCACCGGATCAACCGACTGCCTGTAACCGAGAATGGCAAGCTGGTCGGCATCGTGACGCGGGGCGATATCATCCGCGGACTGGCGGCTACCTGATAGTATCGATCTGGCTCGGTTGTATGATCGTCCAGTCGATCTTCACACCGTTCATATCATATAGCGTCACACGCAGCGGAGTTTCAGGAAGTTCGGACGGCATCACATCGATCTCAAGGTATGCTTTGTCTCCGACATTCGCATCCAAATCCTTTCTCGCCTTACCAAAGAAGAGCCGCTTCTTCGACACCTTCCGCTGCACGACGATGTTGTTCCAGGTCTTACCTTCAACGATCGATAGGATCTCACAAGGGATTTTTTTAGCTGACTGATTCATGGGACTCACATCCTCCGATTCACGCCAGATTATTTTAACGTTTTGATTGGTCGGGGCTGACAACCCAGCACCCCTCAACACCATGGCAACTTAACATCTCGCCAGAGACTTTTGATTCTTTTGAAATTGGGTTTTGGAAAATCGAGAGCATAGGTGACGCAAAATAGTAACTCTCCGTGCCTTACGTGGTCATACTCTTCTTTGTCACAACCCAAAGCCCACCCGAAAGAACTTAAAAAGTGCCCCTCGCCACGCCGCAAGTTATATATCGGGCACCTAATAACAGATACAATCATGTCAATGTCGATCGGTCTCGCCGGAAAACCAAACTCGGGAAAGTCGACCTTCTTTAAATCTGCGACACTCGCGGATATCGAGATTGCAAATTATCCGTTCACAACGATCGATGCTAACCACGGCGTCGCTTATGTGCGCACGAAATGCCCGTGCACCGATCTCGGTGTTGCCTGTGCAAACTGCAAGGACGGTGTCCGGTTCGTGTCGATCGAGGCGATCGATGTTGCAGGTCTCGTGCCTGATGCGCACAAAGGAAGGGGGCTTGGCAATGCGTTTCTTGACAACTTGCGTCAGGCGAAGGCGATCATCCATGTCGTTGATGCGTCAGGCGGAACCGATATCGAGGGCAACCCTGTGGACATAGGTGAGCACGATCCGCTTGACGATATCGGGTTTCTTGAGTACGAACTGACTATGTGGATCTGCTCGATACTGAAACGTAATTGGAACCGTCTTTCAAAGAGGATACAAGCAGAGAACTTAAATCCGGCAGTCGTGGTCGCAGACCAGCTAGCAGGCGCGGGTGTCTCCGTCTATCAGGCAAAAGCCGCGCTTTCTCATTTTGGCGAGGTATGCGCAAGACCTCCACATCTCTGGGACGATTCGGACCTGCGGAATTTTGCAGATCTGCTCCGGATAGAGAGCAAGCCAATGATCATTGCAGCGAATAAGGCAGATATCGCACCGGAAGAGAACATAAAGCGGCTCTGCGATCTTGATTACACCGTGATCCCGACATCTGCCGAAGCAGAACTTGCGCTCCGTATGGCTGACAAGAGCGGCGCGATCTCATACATTCCGGGAGATCCCGACTTCGAGATCGTCTCGAACGACTTATCCGATGCGCAGATCCGGGCGCTTGACAAGATTCGGGATATGGTTGCGAATCTGGGTGGTACTGGCATCCAGCAGTGCATCAATACGGCAGTCTTTAACCTTCTCGATCAGATCGTGGTTTATCCTGTCGAGGATGAGGCACGGTTCACAGACAAGAAAGGAAACATCCTTCCGGATGCGTTCCTGATGCGAAAGGGCAGCACCGCGCACGATCTTGCGTACCAGATTCACACCGATATAGGAGAAGGGTTCTTACATGCGGTCGATGCGCGGCAGCGGATGCGGATGGGGCGGGAACTTGAGGACGGGGACGTGGTGAAGATCATCTCGACGAGATAATTGGAAATTTATGCATACCCAATACAGCGCGGTTAACCGCGGAATGCGTTAGCAAAGCCGTTGTCCGCATGAAAGGGGCGCGGAATAGAAAAACCCGAACGTAGTAACCGCGCACGAATAGCCTGCACACTTAAGACAATATATCCCGAAACTACTTCTTGCCAACCCATTTCATCACAAAATTTACAATCTATGTGTCCCTCTATGCACTCTGTGGTTTAATCCATAAGGTAATTTAAAGAATATATCCTGAGAAATAAAATAGCAGAGACCATAGAGAGCACAGAGAAGGGGTTTTTTGAGGGTGCAGAATCTATCCGCGAAGAAGTTAATTTTGTTTAAGTTAATTATGCGCGGTTACATACTAAATATCCGGTGGTATGAACCACAAGATAACTCAAGTTTTAAATATATACGAAAAATCGATAGTCGAGACCACTTTCCACATAGCTCCCACCAAAACATTAAGCCCCTTAATATCGATTCGTATCTGTTCGGTTAAGCACCCATGAGATCCACCTGCGTTTAGCATCCCCCTTACTATCTTTACCCAAGCGTGCTTACTCGAGTATTATGGGGGAGCCCACATATAAAACCACGAGATTACATGATATTAACACAGAAATCTTGTGAAAATCCATGCAATCTTGTGGTTCCTGCCACTTAATACCCGAGCATGTTCTACTCAACCACCATTTCGCGCGCATAAGCGATTTGTTCACTTGTGTATCTTGCGTTTTTGGTCGATTGAAGCCACGCTATGTAAGCATATCTTTGGTAAAAATGGGAAATAAAACTAATAAGATACAAAAAATAATGCGGAATATTACATCTTTTATCGGATGTACGCAGATGACCTGTGAAGTTCCTACTGTTGCCGGAATTCTCATGTTTGGGGGGTTGTTGTTCCTCCTTAACCGAACACCGATGAATACCGATTTCACTATTCCATCGTAATAAATTTCCCGAGATTCAGACAGGGGACTAACTTATTTTGTGCCGACTCTATCTCCTCGATCACCAACCCTATCTTGCTTCGCATCAGCACCGGTTGCGGGCATGAGCAGACAGGTGCCGATGACGGGCGCTATTACTGATGCGAAGTATCCGCTTCATCTCATCAACTCCTCGAAACACGGGATGCAATGTGGTGCGCCGTCCAGCAGCCGGATCCGCGTCTCCATCACAGGTTCGCCGCATCTGGCGCAGCATATCGATTCGTGGATGTGTGCCATCGGTAGCGGTTCCGGGGTGATCACCTCTATGCTCATAAGATCCGCTTCCGGTAGATCCAGTAGCGCATTGCTTTTTTCGATGTGTAACCGCTTAAACTCCTCCGTTTCAGCAGGAGATGCCGTTCTCGCCTTGACTTTGGCAGATAGTTCCAGATGATGCTTGTCTGGTAGGACTGCCTCTTTCTTGATGGAAATCCTGAGCGCCCTCCGGGTTTCACGGTTCATGAACGTGTAAACGTATTTACCATAATCCTTGAAGATCAGGTTTCCTTTGCCAAACGTACAGCCAGTCAGCACCTGGATGGCGTCAACGCCACATGAGCTGTTCTCGACAATTGCAACCAATTCCTCGTCCTTAGCCGGCTTTCCCAGTTCTCTCAACGCAACCAGAGAGACTCGTAGTCCCATCGCAAGTCCTGGACACTGGTGTCCGTGGAACCGGA
>JAYELB010000010.1:0-6183 GCA_034717055.1 Methanobacteriota archaeon | reverse complement strand
GGCAAAAGGCTCTGAAACTAAGCAACTGGTACAAGACGAGATGGGATAAACTGAAGGATGGGTTATGTGCATGAATGCTGGAATTATACGACCGGAATGCCACAGAAACGGAAATAAACTGCTGCCCGATACAGAAAGGGTTATGAGATGCTTGAGCGGTATGAAGGGAAACTTTCTTGTACCGTTCTGAGACGAGGAGAGGCGGGTAACCGCCTCGTCCTTAGTCGGCTTATTCGTGTCATTCAGATTCTTTTGCCGATGTTATCACGGATGGATAGATGGGCGGATGATATGAATTTTGACAGGTTATTCTCCGGCAAGCCCTAAGCCGCCGCTCGATCTCAGGAAGTTTGATACGACATTTAGTTCGAGGAACCGTTTTCGTATCTGTTCGGATGTTTCATCGATCATGATATCTCCTCTGACCTTGTATAGGTTCATCCTCGAACATCCGGATGGATAAAGGTATTATAGAAGAGCGGTTGAATGCGATGCCGGGATTCGTTCTCTACTACGAGTTACGGTCAGCACCAGAAGATGTGAGAGCCTGATGCAAAGATAAATTTATGGGGGGTGGATGCGAATAGTGTGAATGTGGATTTAAAATCCGCATAAGGAAGTGTAAAAATGAATAAACGAATGATCATACTGATATCGCTTGTGGTTATGGCGTATTTCATGCCCGCGAGCGCGGAGACACTTGAGATGCGCGGTACTATCGAAGAACTGGATGCACTCAATCCCACACTTACCACAGACCGGGTATGGAATTACAGCTCGTTTGCTGGTTTCTGGTATGATATGGATGACAATCTGCAGACAGAGAGTCTAACGATCTTGGCGAGTTATTGGGGCAACCCTACGATGGCATATCCTTATGATCGGACACTTGATGAAGGCACTTTGATCTACAGAACCCATCCGGTGTTTCAGGAATACGAACTCTACGAGAACGAAGGATTGACTGTTGAGAGTGATAATCTCAGCGGTGATACCGGATACTATGCTGAGGGCTGGATGGCAGAAGAGTATGTGGCAATCGATAACAATGCCGATAGACTCTGCAAACTGCTGGTAGAATTTGAGGATGATGAGACTAAAACGCTGATACTTGGTGAGGGATGGAATCTCATCGGTGGATTTGTGCTCGAACTCACAGACATCGACGAGGCTGGGGAGAATGTAACACTTCAGCTGTCCAAGGACTGCTCTCTATTAGATACGGGGTACATCAATACCAGTACAGGCATCAAACCGGATCGAGTGTACACATACACAGCAGAGATCGATGGAGAGAGTAACATTCCAGTCTGTTCCTGCTATGTGGATGATATATTTGGAGAAAACGAGACCATACGGATCAAGTACCTCTTCCTGATCAATAATGTGGTTACGAACATCGAATCCGGTATGACTTACGACGCCATGGAGGTGACAACCGCAAGTTCTCAGCAGGTTGTCCTCAAGAACGATGATACCACCATCGATCTCGATATAGCCACTACGGAACCAATCATGGGCAATATGTACTTCAAGACTGCAGACGATAACGTTAACGACCATATCAGGTTCTATCCGTTCGTCGAGTACACGGAACCCGGAACGTATGAGGTTCGCGGTACCCTCGAAGAACTGGATGCGACCAACCCACTACTTACTATCAATACGCCTGCAGGTACTCCGGAATATGAGCAGGGATATACATGGGATTACAGCACATTCGCGGGTGTCTGGTATGACCTGGATGACGATCTGAGTACCGAGACACTAACGATCCTGGCGAAAGAACGAGATGCTCCGTTCGAGGACACACTGAGCTACCCTGGTGATCGAGAGATTGGTGAAGGTAGTTTGATATACAAAACTCATCCGATGTTCCATGAGTATGAGATGCATCAGGATATATCAGACACAGCCAGAGAGACTCAAACCGATATGGAAGAGGACTGGGATGGCGATGGCATTAGTGATAAGGCTGTAAACGGCACCGATCTACCCGACGGCACGAATGGGTCAGATCTGTTAGACAAGGATATTGGATTATGCGTTGAAAGTGATAACCCCGGCGGTGACTGCGGCTACTTCATCGAAGGCTGGAATGGGGCGAAGTATGTGGCAATCGATGGTAATGCCAACAAACTCTGCAAACTTCTGGTTGAGTTTGAGGATGACGACAAGAAGATACTACGTGTCGGCGAGAAATGGGATCTTGGAGGTGGATTTGCACTCGAAATCATGGGCATCGACGATGAAGGTGATAAGGTAATGTTTCAATTGTTTAAGAACAACATTTCATTGGATATGGAACCGGCATCAACCGGAGCTATAGATCGACCGCAGGAGCGCGTCTACACATACACCGCGGACATCGGAGGAGAGAAGAACATTCCTGTATTTTCCTGCTACGTTGATGCGATCTTCAAAGGAAGCACCAGTTACGTACAACTGATGTACGTCTTCCTGATCGATGATGATGTGGTGAAAATCAAGACCAGTCAGATCTATGGCGCCATGGAAGTGATGACCGCAAGTGCCAACAAGGTCGTCCTCACGAACGATGAGACCGCGATCGATCTGGCTCCCGGCACCACCAAGAACGTTACAGACAGTATGTATTTCAAGATCGCAGACAACGACACTGCCATCCGATTCTACCCATTCGTCGAGCGTACCATCGGTGGTGAAGGTCCCACACCACCTGCCACCATCCCAGCCACAGACTCCGATCATGACGGCGTTCCTGATGTCTGGGATACGGATAACAGCACCCCACCAGATTACTGGGTGAACTCAGATGGCATCGGGCGAATGTGGGGCGACATGAACGGAGATGGTAAGCTCACATCAGCAGATGCGCTTATGATCCTACAGGCTGCGGTCGAAAATGTTGAACTGGGCTAGTACTTGCGATGCTGGCGGTGCTTATGCACCGTCATTTCTTCTCTCGGTAAATTTATCAGAATAACGGCATCTCAAGCCTAAATGCACAAAACAAGGTACAAAATCCGATGAAGGCGTACATTCTCGATCTCGACGGCGTGATATTCCGCGGCAGCGAAGTGATAGCAGGTGCGCCGGACGCGGTCAACCGGTTGCTGGATAGTGCGAGAGTCGTCTTCCTGACGAATAACTCAACACAGAGCCGGGACGCGGTTGCTGCAAGATTAAACGCATCCGGCATCCGGTGCAGGAAGAGTGACGTGATCACTGCCGGATATGCTGCTGCCGCATATATCAAGAAGCGGTACGGTGCACAGAAGATCTATCCGATCGGCGAGGCGGGCTTGATCCATGAACTGAAAGCAGAAGGGCACGTGATCGATCAGGGCGGGGATGGGGTGTGGGTTGGGAGTAATGGTAAGGGTAGTAGGGAAGATAGTGGCGAAGGCATGGGCGAAGATGTGGTTGCAGACTTTGTCGTCGTCGGTCTTGACAGGGATTTCACTTACGAAAAATTAAGAATCGGTCTTCAAAACATCCTTGCCGGGGCAGGACTCATCGCAACAAACACAGACCCTCTTCTTCCGGTAGAGCATGGTTTCCTGCCGGGCGCAGGCGCCATTGTGCGTGCACTTGAGACGGCATCCGGGAGATCTGCGTTTGTGATAGGCAAACCAAACCCGCCGATGATGGATGCCGTGATCGATCATCTGGGGATTCCTGCGCACGAATGCACGCTGATCGGCGACCGCCTCGAGACTGATATTCTCGCAGGCAGCAGATACGGCATGAAGACCGTGCTCGTGCTCTCAGGTGTTGATACTGAGGAGAGCGTCATGCAATCCCGGGTCAAGCCGGATGCCGTGATCGGGAGCATAGCAGAGGTGCAGGAGCTTTAGCACAGGGCATAAACACAGCACCAGGTAGCATTAGCATATATCACAGAGGATACGAACGAGTAAACATGACAAAAATAGCAATCATCGGAGGCGAGCAGAGTGGAAGAACGACTCTCGCATCGAAACTTGGCAGGAAAGGAAATGTGTCAGACGTCACGATCTACGACTTTGCCAAGAGCGGCACCATACTCACGATAACCGATGCCACCGGGTATCCGAAGTCCGTAAAATCGCTTCTGACCGCAATCGACCTATCAGATATAGTACTTCTCACAGTCCCGCCGGAAGGTCCTGATGCACACACAGGCGAGTGCATTATCCTTCTCGACCTGTTAAACTATAAGCACGGGATGATCGTGCTGACCAAGTCGGACACCTCGTATCCTTACGCACTCGAGGAGCTTGTGCAGAAGATCAGAACGATCGGGGCTGGCACAGTCATCGAGGGCTGGGAGTGCGCCATCGTATCTGCCGAGACGTTTGATGGGATGGAAGTGCTAAAAGAGATGATACTTTCGGTTGGCGCGGTAGTGGATAACGAGAACGCGGAGTTAAATGCGCTTTCGCCGCGCGTGACGGTTGATCATGTCTTTAACGTGACCGGCATCGGTTGTGTGATTCTGGGCGTGGTCAAGCAGGGCACGATACATGCGAAGGATAAGATGCTCATGATGCCGGCAGAGAAACCTGTCGAGATACGATCGATCCAGTTGCACGACGTTGACGCAAAGAGCGCGGCGACTGGCGCGAGAGTGGGACTTGCGCTTAAGCACATACAACCGAAGGATGTGGAGCGCGGAGATACGATCTCGGAAGAAGGGAAGGAGATTGTTTCCACTGGAGTTACGCTTAACACAACACTTTCAAAGTTCACAAAACAGATTGCAGTTGGGGATGTGTTGCACCTCTTTATAGGGCTTCAGTCGGCACCCGCGCGCATCGAAGAGATCAGAGTAAATGGGGCGGGCGCGGACATTGTTCTCCCCGGTAGCGAGTGCACTCTTACACTTTCAGGCTCAAAGAAGATCGCTTACACCGAATCAGACCGGTTCATTCTCGCCAATCTGGATGAGAAACAGAGGTTTGTTGGATATGGTCACATCGTCCGATAACTTTACAACTCCAACGGAAGATGATATTAACACATGGGCTCGTAGGGTAGCGGATATCCTATTGGGCTTCGGACCCAATGACTCGTGTTCGAATCGCGGCGAGCCCGTTAACATCACATAGGTGATCAGCATGAACGGCATTGATGAATTAGCAAAACGAGCGATTGAAATGAAGGAAAATGGCATGCATGTCGGACAGATCGCCGACGAGCTCAACGTCTCCAAGGAGACTGTCACGTACCTACTGACACATGCCGGCAAGAAGACCGAACTCCGCGCGCCGCAGGATATGTCGATGGACTGGCGCAGCATTGGTGAGAGTTCGTACCGGTTGCGGTGCATCTCTGATGCGGTTGCGGATCTGATCCTTGATAATGTCGAGGACGTAGCAGAGATCGACGCGGTGGTTGGTATCGCTGTAAGCGGCATTCCTCTGGCAAGCATCGTTGCAAACGAACTCGGCACCAAACTCGCAATATTCTATCCGAACAAGCAACTCTTCGGCACTGAGAATACGGACGCTTCGGGAATCTTCAGCCACAACTTTGCAGATGCGAGAGGCGCAACCTGTGTGCTCGTTGATGACGTGATCACCACCGGTGGAACGCTTACGGAGACGATCAAGCAACTGACCGAGATGGGGGCAAAGCCAATAGCGATTGCAGTACTCGTCGACAAACTCGGGAAGAGTACGATCGAAGGTGTCCCGGTATTCTCGCTCCTGCGCACCCTCTGGGTGAGTTGAGACGGACTGCTGGCTGTGGGGATTGATGGTTATTTCGTGCAGATTGCGAGCAGGTAGTAGCCGAGACCGTTGAACGGGAAGATCCAGCGCACCAAATTCTCGATCCTGCCGGAAACTCGCAGATAGGTGGAAGCATCCTTCTCAATACGCTCTAAATGTGGGTACAGGAAGATCATCACGCTACCAACGCGCACCTTCCGAAACCCTGCACCCCTCATCTTCCTCCTAAGTTCCTTTCTTGAGAAATAATACGTCCAGAGTCCGTCGATTACGAAGTCTCTATTTGTAAGGGCGTGCCTGACCCAGTCACGGTTTCCAACAAGAGTATGCCTGAGCCACCAGTTAAGATTCCACCGGTTAACGATGGTGAATATAACCCGCCCTTCCTCCACAAGTACGCGGTGCATCTCGCGAAATGCCTGATCGTACTCCGGTATATGGCTATACGCGCAGAACATCGAGATGAGCATCGAGATGCACCCCTCCT
>JAYELB010000009.1:0-6222 GCA_034717055.1 Methanobacteriota archaeon | reverse complement strand
GCACGCCGCCCTTCGCCCCAGTCCGCTCCGACAACGACGAGATCAAGGGTTTCCATGATCGGTTTCACCTTAAGCCAGTTCTTGCCGCGTTTTCCTGGAGAGTACAGGGAATCCGGGTTCTTCAGCATGACGCCCTCGTGCCCGGCATCGAGAGCCGCCCGGTAGACTGCGTGCGCTATAGCAGGATCGTCCGTCAACACCTGCTCTGCCACCCTTAACTGCTCATGCTGCGACACGATCGCATCGAGCCGTTCTCTCCAGGTATGGAGATCCTCATCGATCAGCGAGACGCGGTCAAGGTACATGATATCGAAGAGATTCAGGTAGAGCGGGATCTTCCGCACCATCGCTGATATGTCGTACTTCCGCCGGAACCGCTTCAGAATCTCCTGGAATGCAAGTGGCTTACCATCATCCCCGACAGCAACCACCTCGCCATCAAGAATCGCCTGATTCGCGGTTATCCGGGATTTTACCAGTTTTACGATATCAGGAAGCGAGTTTGTCACGTCTTCGAGTCTTCTTGAAAATATCCGGACGTGGTCACCGTCCTTGTGTATCTGCACCCTCGTGCCATCAAACTTCCATTCGATTGCATACATTGTTGTGATGTCGTCGAAACTGTCGAACTGGGCAAGCACAGCAATTCTCATTTTGGAAATTCTCGCTGTCCTCGATGACTCGAAACAGCAAAAAAGATAAGATTATAATAATTTTCCTTAAAAAATATGTTATTTTTTTACTTTATACCGCGTTAACTATTCGCATAAGATGATGATAGTATGCGCCAAACAAAATTCCAGTTCATAATTAGAATTGCTGTGATCAATCCGATCCCATCTCTCCGAGAACCTCGCCTAACTTATCAAAGTTCTCCCCGAATGCGGTCCAGTTCGTGCCCATGGAATCGAGAATGGCATCATAATGCATCTGCGCTTCTGTTATCAGCGCCTCAGTCGACTTCGCCCCTTCTTCCGCACCCGCCTCCGCCGCACTACCCGGTCCGGTTTCACCGAAGAGTGCAACGAGTGCGCTCGCAAAGTCTTCCTCCATCACCACACTCTCGCCGTCTGAGACCAGCACCCGCTTGAGTTCCGGTAGTTGCCCGGCCTCTGCCAGTATGTAAAGCGGCTCTATGTACAGGATAGAATCCCCAAGCGGTATCACCAGCAGGTTCCCTCTTGTCACCCTGGATCCTTGTAGTGACCATAGTGTTAATTGTTGTGATATCTCTGCATCCTGATCGAACTTCGCTTCGATTTGCAGGGGGCCGTATACCAGTGTATCTTTGGGGAATTTATAGAGTAGCAGCTCTCCGTAGTGACCCTCATCCGAACGTGCGGCAAGCCATGCAACCATATTATCCTTCTTCATTGGTGTTACTGACCTCATCAGGACAAATTCTTCCTTTACCTCTCTCGGAAGCTTTATTATAACGTAATATGGATCAACCAGAACCTGTTCACCTGTCCCGTACACTTCGCTTGGGATCTGCCATGCATCTTCCTTGTTGTAGAATACCTTGGTGTTGTCCATATGATATATGTTGTAGATTGCGGACTGGACCTCGAAGAGAGTTTCGGGGTATCTGACATGTTTCTTAAGCCCGTCCGGCATCAGGTCAAAGGACTTGAAGTACCCCGGGAAAATTTTTGTGTATGTTGCGATTACCGGGTCGGTGGTATCGACGATATAATACGTCACGTCCCCGTTGTACGCATCGACCACGATCTTTACGGAGTTTCGTATGTAATTGATAGAGCCGTGCTTCTCTGAGTATGGGAATTTGTCTGTTACGGTGTATGCATCCAGCATCCATAAGAGTCTGCCATTGCTGATGACGAGATACGGGTCTTCGTCAAGTGTGATGAATGGGGTGATCTTTGAGATCCGGTCCCTGATACTCCTCTCAAACATGATCCTGCTCTCCGGAGTGATCTCCCCGGATAGCATTATCTTGATGTCAGCAAAGCGCATCGCCATCAGCAGTTCCTTTGTGGATGAGTCCAGCTTTACCCCTCCGCGTCCGTCGTAGTGGATGTACTCATTGGCCCCCCCCACAGGGTAATCAAACTCTGATGTTCTGGTATTTACTATCACAAAGTCATTGTCCATCTCGCCGTAGTAGATCTGTGGCGCCTCGATTCGCAGTTCTTCATCCGAAACCGTGTATATGGGAGGAATATCTTTTATGAGGTAGTTTGGCATGCCCTGTTTTGTGACGCTGTTTACAGGACTCATCACGGCACCAAAACCGTGCGTATATACCAGATGGAGATTCACCCAGGTCTTTGCCTGAGCATGAAGCCGTTCCTGATTCATCTCTCTTGGGGCAATCATTACCTCGGTGTAGCTTCCGTTGATATCGTACCGGTCGATGTCAATTCTTGAAAGGTTATAATAGAGCCTCATCTCCTGTGTTTGTTTGTACGTCTGTATAAGCGGTCTCCAGTCCAGAATCCTGACATTATCCAGCGTCTCCGTCGCGTTTGATATGATTTCAGGGGTCATCATCTTGACAGAGAAGTCTTTCTCCTCCACGTCAGTTAGTCCATAAGCGATCTTTGTGAACTCGATGTTACTCTCGATGTATGGCTGTTCCAGCTTCTCCTCGTTTGGCGAAACCTTGAAAGCCTGCACAATTCCCGGGATCACAGACGGAGCAAGTATAGACACCAGTAGATAAATCACGATTACGGACACCAGCATATTCCGTTTTCCCGGGTTCGGCTTCTTTGAGACTGCAAATATCCAGACGTAACACAGTACTGCGATGATTACTGCCATGATCATTAGTACCTGGATTACCGGCAGGTATGCGACGACATCGGCGTAGCCAGCCCCTACCACGATCCCTTTTTCAGAGTACATGACTCCGAATCTGGCAAGGTAGTGACCTGCAGCGAGAAGAACGAAGAAGAATGAACCAAGGACCACCAGGTGCACCAGTGCCTTCTGCCCCATGTTCGAGACTGCTAATTTGAAGTCAGCACTGTATGTTGTACCGTTTTGTGCGATGATCTCTGGCTGTTTGAAGAAGTGGACTATGAAGGACTGCAGGTAATCTGTTAGCACCAGGAGGGTCGTAATTATTACACAGGCCATCAGGAAGTTCCGGAAAGCCATCATGAATGGTAGGGTGAAGACATAAAAGGATACGTCCTTTGCAAAGATCGGATCATACAGGTTAAAGGGCACCTGATTCAGGTACTGTAGCACTACGAACCATTTGGCGGAGCTTGCAATCCCTATAAAGAGGGATATTGCCATAACAACCATGAACTTCCGCTTGAAAGAAAACTTTGACTCGTTTGACTTTGAAGATATCCGGAGATTGGTCAGGGCAAACGCGAGGAAAAACGATGATGAGAGTACAAATAGGAGTGCCTTTGCCTTTAAGCTGATCATGAATATCCGGGATGCGCCAAGAGCATCGAACCACCAGTAATCGGTGATCAGCCGGACTATCCCGGATACGGACAGGATGAAGATCGCCAATAGGGCGATGGCAATGGCTTTGAATAGATCCCGGTCCTGCTTCATATAGGTGGACAAGGGGCGCATCTTTTATAAAGACTGTGGAAAAACTCCTCGGTGTTGCAACCAGAGAGCATAAGTCTTCGACCGCGGCATGCACCCGAACTGGTGTGGGTTGGGAGTTTGGTTAATGGTGGCTCTCTGTAATTCGCTAGTGCATGCGCTCTTTCACTTTTCCAGAGGATCACAGAGAGTTGTTATTTTCATCTTTCGCCTCCTCTGTGTCACCCTGTGTACTATGTGGTTTTCTGAGACTTTATTTGGAAAATATCAAAATCCTCGGGAGGTTTGGTCACCGCAACGCAAGATACCAAAGACCCGGCCCCAGAAGATTCCAGAGATCCAACAAAATCCCGTGGAATCACTGCATCCACAAATTTTACCGCAGAACACACTCGAAAGTTGATAATGAGATTGATCGGAACGTTTATGTGCTATGCGGGCCGACTGTATGAATATGGTGGGTGTAGGGGGATTGGTAGGGCATGAATACTGTGGGAAAACGTATGTGGATACTTAGGTCTGTCACATTATTTCTGTGCGTCCATTATGTGGCTGCATGGTCTGACTGCAGCCACGACAACGGCGATCCTTGCGGTGCGGGGCTACCGGACAAACCACATCCCACTGAAGGTATATCAGACCTCGATCAACTCGATGGTGGTGAAACACTCCGGTTGGGGGCGTTTAACATACAGATATTCGGAAAAAGCAAAGCAGCGAAGCCCGAAGTCATGGAGGTGCTTGGAAAGATTATCCGTACCTATGATATTGTTGCCATACAGGAGATCAGGGATAAATCCCAGACTGCGCTTCCTGCACTGGTCGATGTCGTGAATGCGAACAGCAGCGCACCATACGACTATATCGTGAGTAAACGGCTGGGGCGCACATCCAGTAAGGAGCAGTATGCCTATATCTACAATAACCAGATCGTTGAACTGACCGGCACGCCGCACACATACCCGGAACCTAATGGCACCGATCCGTTCCACAGGGAACCATACATCGCATCTTTCAGGGTGCTTGATGGCAACTTCGATGCCACCCTCATCGCGATTCACACCGATCCGGATGAGGCAACCGAAGAGATAAACGCACTCGATGCCGTGGTCAGGTATGCGCAAAGCACGCATCCCGATGAGAATGACTTCATTGTTGTGGGCGACCTGAACGCCGACTGTACTTATTTCGATGAAGATTCACATTCTACGATGCACAGCAGAGGGTATTACTGGTGCATAAGCAACAGCGTTGATACGACCACGAAACCCACCGACTGCACTTATGACCGGATAATACTCACGAATCCGGCGGTATCGGACTTCACAGGGGACGCGAGTGTGTTCAGGTTCGATGTCGAATACACCTTAAACGCGAGCGAGACGACCGCGGTATCGGACCATTATCCGGTATATGCGGAGTTCCGGTGTGACCGGGATGCGGATTCCGACCCACCGCCAGAAGTTGTACGTGCTGTGATCGCGCTCCGGATCGCAGTTGGCAGCCGCGAATACGATCCGGAACCGGACATTAACGGTGATGGCAGGGTGACCTCGCTTGATGCGCTGATGATCCTGCAGGCGACGGCAGTATGATCGATCGCACCGATCCTGCCACCTGGTCGCATCACTGCCCAGCCATCCGTTTAGTCTTGATCGAGCGCTGGCGATGTGGCTAACAGCCCCGATGATGGCAACCCACCGGGCCGATGAAATATTTGTTATCGCAGATTAAGAAGAGAGCGGTTACCCCCCCCTCCTCATCTCAGAACGGTACGTGACAGTTTCCCTTCATACCGCTCAAGCATTTCATAACCCTTTCAGTACCTGGGCAGCTGTTTGTTTCTGTGACATTCTGGTATCGAAACGACCTTGAAGTCTCCTTCCAAATTAGTCCGAAGGGCGTGCAGCATTTGCATCGTCCTAACGGTCATGGCCGGAGTACTCAACGGTCGCCTTTTCGTCGAACCAGATGCCATTTCAGTTCCTTAACTGCTTTTGTAATTCTGGTTTGCGAGGGTGTTAACATGTTCTTCAACCTTTTCCCAATTGGTATTACCCCATTCGAGCTTTGGTCGTATGTCCGTAAGTCTCTCGCCTTTTAATGGCGTAACCCGAACTACTTACATTCACAGGTTTGCCTCCTTGCATACAATGAAACACCAATTTGGTAAGTCAGCACCATTTCTGGTTAAGGCAAATTTTGAACCTATATTCGATCCCTTACAGATCGACATTCGCTTTTTACCGAATCCTCTACCCTCTATGCCATCGTTTGCCCTTGCGGGGTCACTACCCGGTTTTTCCGGGAGCATATAGGGCGAACCCGGGTTCTACATCACAGATAATTATAAACACCTTAGAAGCCATCTGTAAGCCGGGAACCATATGTCCATCCCCTATAACGTCGAACGAGCCATTATAGTCCGGTTCCTCACCTTTTGGTCTAAGCGTATCAGTCCATTTTCGCTTATCTACGGTCACGACTCTTGCAATGGTTCGCATTATGCTCTTCATAGTGTTTTATCCTGGCAGTTGATCCGAACTGGACTTTCTGATTTTCCACGTTGTCTTGCGAGCATACCGCGCAAACGTTACCATCGGCGCGTTCCGCAATAGGATCATTCCGAATGGAGGGAATGGCCCGTACGAGCAATCTGTGATGCAACTTCTTGTCAACAGC
>JAYELB010000008.1:0-6227 GCA_034717055.1 Methanobacteriota archaeon | reverse complement strand
CTTAAAGCGAGTATTCTGGTGTGCGCGGAGGTCGGGTACGATTCTAAAATTATCCATCGTAAGTTCCCTTAGACCACACCTGTGGATCGGCAGGACATCTTTATAACATACGAGTTACTAACAAATGAGTTAGTGATTTTATGCGGTTCACATTACAGCCAGTAAAAGGCATGGGATTCATAAACAGGACAGAACTACTGGAAGAGATGGTTGCTGAACTAGAAGAGACAGAATCGACTATTGGTTATGCTCTTTATGGAAAAAGAAGGATTGGAAAGACATCAGTGTTGAAAGAGGTTCAGAAAAGGCTTGAAAATGAAGATAGGATCGTAACGGTTTACATTTCTGTCTGGGATTTGATCGAGGGGCGTGTAGATGAATTCTGCCAGAAACTGAGCATGGACCTAATCGATGCATACAGACCCCACACCGGACTGAAATATAAGGCAGGGGAGTTGATCCGGACACCACTCGCTGTGCTGAGAAAATTCCTTGATGGGGCAGAGTTCAGAATCGTTTATGATGAGATAGAATTCTTCCTGACGCTTGAAAAGAATATCGACAGGAATTTGCTCGTTGAACATGCGTTCAATCTCGCAGAGAAATTTGCAGAGGAGACTGATACAAAATGCATCCTGTTGCTCGATGAATTTCCTTCGATCGTTGAACTGAAGAGCGAGGGCGCCATGGTTGGCGAGCAAATCCTCCGAAAGATCAGGACATTGTTTGAGAGCTGGGAGCGGACGACCCTGTGCATCTCCGGTTCAATCAGGAGCACGATGAATCTGACAGTCCTGTCTTCTACATCCCCATTCTATAGGCAGCTGGTTATGAAAGAGATTGGTCCATTAAAAAAAGAAGCTGTTAAAGAGCTATTATTGAGAAATCTTGAGATAACAGATGCAGGAATCGAACAGATATATGAGTTCTCTGCTGGAATTCCATTCTACGTACAGTTCATCGGAAAAATGATAGAAAAGAATGGGACGGCGACAATAGAGGATATCAAAGAGATAGAGGGCGAATTTTTGAGAGAAGAAGGGGATTTGCTCTTCAAAGGAGAATTTAACGATCTGAGTTCGAAGGAGCGTTTGGTCATCTTATGTATAGCGAAGGGGTGCCACACGCCAAAAGAAATCGCAACAATCGTAAAAGATAAGGTCTCCAATGTCAGCAGATTTTTAGCGTATCTGGAAGCTAAGGGGTATATTTCAAGGAAAGAGAAAGGTTATTACGTGCTCGAAGATCCGGTCTTCGGGATGTGGCTTGGGATGAGATGAATGATTCAGATCCGTGCCCATCGGTCTTGGTGGCTGCGCCTCTATTCACTCGCACTTCATAGATCGAAAAATCATTTACCTGAATCGATGATCCCCATCGCCACCTCTGCCGCCCGCTCGCCAGAGAGCATCATCCCGCCAAAGATCGGACCCATCCGGTGACCCCCGGAAACAGCATTTGCTGCCATGCCGGAGACAACCAGCCCCGGATACACCTCTTTTGAAAAGTCGAGAAGCGCACTCTCGCCGCGGTCAGCCCACATCGGCAGCTCGCCGTGAACCTGTAAGGTGGCGTTTGGGATCTTCGCAGAAACGATCTTGCAGACCTCGGCATCGTGCCCCGTGCCATCGATCACTACCTTCGACCAGATGGTTAGCGGATCGACGTGCAACCGCGCCATGGCAACCGAGGTCCAGTTGATTACGAGTCCTGCCACACGACTCTCTTCCCGGATCATCACATCCTCGATGCTCATCAGGTTAAAGACCTTCGCACCAGCCCCGATCGCTGATGCTGCTATCCTGCAGACCGATTCGATCGAGTCCGCAACATAGAGCCCCTCTTCGTATTCGGTGTACGCGATCCCGAATTCATCGAGAAAACGGCGTGCTTCCGCCTGCACAACGATCCTCGGAAACATCATGCCGCCGCCCCACATGCCGCCGCCGACCGAGAGATTCCGCTCGAAGACTACCACATCAACTCCTGCTTTTGCGAGCGTGTATGCGGCAACTAGATTCGCAGGTCCTGCGCCAACGAGTGCGCAGTCGATATCGGTACAGTCGAGGAACGATTCTGCGAATTCGGAGACTATTGCTCTGGTGATACTGATTTCATCGATTGTCATGATTGTCAGTTTGTAATACTGCTACATTAACCCAACCATTTATGGAAGCGGTTTTTGGTATGTAGAAAATCCCTAAATCACGCGATTTTTCGATATTTATAGGATTTGTTGGGCATACGAGTATGTTATATCCTTTTTACCAGAGATGTATCTTTATTCACCTCACAGGCAACTTTAAATATCCGCAAACCGCTTTAGTCTTATGGAAGTCCCTTACGAACTTCTTGGAAAGTTCTTCATCTTCATAGCAGTTGCTGTCCTTCTGGCGACGGTGTTGGCACTGCTGCTCGGTGTTTACAGTTTTAAGAGGCATAAAATAATATTTCCAAATTTTATCCTGTTCGTGCTGTATATTTTCTACTCACCCGCAAAGTGGGTTTGCAGAGTTTTTTACATCAAAGAAGAACTCGTTGACGAGATTCTCATCGAACTTAATAATGCGATGATGCTTGAGAAGTTTAAGCGTATGCGGGACGGGCGCATAATCCTCCTGCCGCAGTGCATGAGGGGTCCGGAGTGTGCGACACGATGCGATCCGATAATCGGTTATGAGTGTAAAAGGTGTGGCAGGTGCGATATCGGTCGCATAGCAAAAGCTGCGGAAAAATGCAATTTCAAGGTGTTTGTTGTTCCGGGCGGCAGTTTTGTCAGGAAGATCCTAAAATCCTGCAGTCCCAATGCATGTATTGCCGTAGCATGCCATAGCGAGCTTACCGAGGCGATGCAGGACATCGCAAAGACCGCACCAGTCCAGGGAGTCCCGCTGCTACGGGACGGCTGCTACGACACAAAGGTAGATGTGGACGAGGTAATCAAGAAGATGGAGTTATGTTGTGATGTATGAACTGATCGGAATTGCGATATCAGCGATCATAGTCATATCCACCATTCTTGCGCTGTTGGCTCTGATCATCAGCCGGATCAGCCTCGACAGGCACGTCTGGCTCGCTGGGGGCTTTGCAGACATCCTTGATTTCTTCTATCTACCGATCAAAGCAGTCTTTCAGAGGTTCGCAGATACGAGAACGCTCGATACCTGGATGGTATCGCTCAAGAACATGGCGCACAGATCTGCATTTGCAGAGACGAACCACCGCCTGCTGCTCACCCCACACTGCATGAGGTCGCTTGACTGCCCTGCGCCATCGACACGCTTTGGGATCCAGTGCCGGGGCTGTGGCAAGTGTATCTTTTCGAGGATGATGGAAGATGCGGATCGGTTTGGCTATACCTTATATATCATTGCAGGCTCGTCGTACGTCCGCCACGTCATAAAGAAGGAGTCGGCGGACGGCGCGCTCCTTGTGGCTTGTAACTACGAGTTAAACAAGGTAATGCGGGCGCTCAAACACAAGAAGATAGTAACGTATGGTGTTCCGCTTCTAACAGACGGCTGCTACAATACCAAGGTGGATTATGAAAACCTGATAGCGGTGCTGGAGAGTTTTGGAGCACCTTCTCCTGATGAGCACCGCAGCCAATCCGAAAAATCCCGAAGAAATTCGAGGTAAATGCACGCATTCGGGGTCTCTTGATGCTGATTTTATCACAACTGTCCTGACTGTCATAAATCGCGTAAATCGACGGAAACCACCGGATTTTGTAACTATCCAAGGTGCCTAAAACCAGTATCGTTAGACTCCATTATACAGGGACTGCCCAGGACATGGGGGCTGCTGTAACCACACCGGAAATTTAATCGGCGGTTGTTTTTCTTGCCAGAAAGTACAGAATCGCAATCGCGACCAATCAACATACCTGAGTGCTCATCGAACAATTAAAGCAGCAAAAGTGCATGCTCGAGCGACTCGTGGTAGGAACCACAAGATTTCTGTGTTGATCTTGAGTGATCTTGTGTAATCTCGTGGTTTTATATGCTAATATTCACATAATTTTGGATAAGTACTAGCAAAGTTATCTGATGGCACCCCACATCCGTGACAGTCGTGCAATTTGTTTATTCGTGCCATTCACAATCCCTTTTGACCATTTTATCACGGATGGATAGATGGGTGGATGATACGAATTTTAACAGGTTATTTTCTGGCAAGCCCTGAGTAGTTGCCAGATTTTAGGTAGTATCCTAGATCGTATCCACAAAATAATGGTGCAGCCGCGTATCTGCCACCATCTCGGGGTGGAATGCAAGCGCAAGCGCGCTGCCCTGCTGCGCGGCAACGATGTACCCCCCAAACCGTGCAAGTGGGGTAACGCCGTCTCCGCACTGCGCGATCGCAGGCGCACGGATAAAGACTGCTGGAAACGCGCCCCCTATAACCGGGATGTCAATTAACGTCTCAAATGACTCATGTTGCCGCCCATACGCGTTTCTCCGGACCTCGATATCCATTATGTCAAGCAATCGATGCTTTGTTCGTGTTGTCTGGCAATCCCCACGCTTCGCTAGGAGTACGAGACCTGCACAGGTGCCAAGTATCGGCACGTTCAAAGCGGCCGCGTTTTGGACCTCTTCGGCGATACCCTCCTTCCACATAAGCCGCGCAAGCGTGGTGCTCTCCCCACCCGGGAGCACGATGGCATCGCAATCCGGAACGAGTCCGCTCTGCCGTATCGGGATGATCTCGCCACAGTTGTTTCGCTCGGCAAGCGTACGTTCCAGTGCATCAACATGCTCTGCAACATTTCCCTGAATCGCAATGACGCCAATCTTCATTCATATTTGATTTTAGGAGAGATCGGATAAACGTTTCGACGGATTCGTCTGCCCGGGTTTGCGAGGTGGTGCTATGTGGGGCGTGAGGTGACTACATCTCTTTTTACTGCCCATGTACCTAATCACAGGAACATGGTACCGGAAAGAGTTATGCAGCCTGCCAGAAAAAGATATGAGAACCCACCATATAAGGATAAACAAGGAGAACACAATGATAGAGATTGATGACAAACCCATCGAAGGGATGCTTGCATTGGGATCGGGGAGTGATGCCAGTGATCAGGAGATCAAGGATGCTGTCAAGGCGCTTAGCATAAAGACGACACTGGCGCTTGACGAGATGGTAACCGTCTTTAAAATGTACCACGAGGGCCGTAGTGACAGCGAGATCGCAGTATTTCTTGGTGACCGGAAGAAGATGCGCAATGTCGAGCGGGTAAGGATTAAGTGTGGTCTGTTTAGGTGGCGGGATTTTGAGACGCCATTTGACGTCAACGAGTTCATCAGTGCGGTCGACGGGGGCAAGACCGATGCCGAGATCGCAGAGATGTTTAGCGCAGGCAAGTCAACGATACGCACCTACCGGCAGGTGCTCGACTGGCATGAGACCTACGGTGCGCCAGACATCCCGGTGAACGGATAACCTTATTAGTACCATCCATGCAATATCTGATTGCGGGCTAGCCCGGGTAACCCGGCGTCACCTACCACCCGAAACCGCCGATATGCGGGGGGCGAAGCCAATGGAAGACATACCAAACGCTATTTAAGATCGGATGCCCAACAATGAATCTCCGTCCTGCGGGGATGGCGTTGGTAGTGGAGTCTGCCGGAGGGCAGGTTTGCTATCTCTGCTGCGGAAAACGGTTTAGGCCCGGAAGGGAGCAGACATTACCGCAGACGTTTCATCGCTTGTAGGGTCGCGGAGATGAGGCGGATTTCCGAACCACTGGATATCGGGCGGGTGGCGACCATTGGCGCGCTCGCAATGTTCTTATCGCCAATCGTTCGAACGATGGTTCTTTGATATCCCGAGCTTCAGCCTCCTCTCTTGCTCAAGTTTATATACGTCGTAATCCATATTAGCTATTGGTGAATCCAAAATGGGTCAAATGAAGACACTTGCGGTAAAACTGCCAGACTCGGCGATCAAGGAACTGAAAGAGATTGCGGATGCGCAGTACATACCCACACGAACCATGATCCGGGCGTGGATCATGCAGCGGTTGAACGCCGAGATGGGTAGAACAAAGATTTTAGAGGTAGAGCCGGAGGATGATGAGATAGAAGCCATCCGAGAAGGTGAAAAACAGTTTGCAGCGGGTGAATATGTGGACTGGGAGACTTTGAAAGAGAGCGATTGAATGTACGACATCAGTCTAACAAAAAACGCCGCGAAGAGTTACAACAAACTACCTGAAAAAT
>JAYELB010000007.1:4740-6244 GCA_034717055.1 Methanobacteriota archaeon | reverse complement strand
CCCGCACATCAGGCTCGTGCGCGGGCTTGCAAGCAAGATGCGGATGTTCCGGTGCGAGATCAGGTCGGTTCACGAGGTGCAGCATCACACAAGTGTAAAGAGCGCAAAAGGGATGCGGATCTCCAGGCATGAGGTCTACGAGAGCACGGGGCAGTACATCAGCGTGCGCGGCAAATCCGCACCGAAGGCAGCACTATCGGCAGTGGCATCAGCCATCAGTGGCATGGGTTACGATGTGAAGCAGCACGAAGAGCATCTCGACATCTTTGTAGATAGTGGCGATGACAAAGTCGTCACTGGCAGCGTCGATGCACGTCTCTTCGAGATTATCGAATCCGTGGTGCAGAGAACCGAGATTGCGTTTGGAGGCTACGGGTTCATGCCGCCGGCAGCGACCTACCACAGGTTCATGAGCGGACTTCAGGGTGGAAAGATGTCAAGCAGTGTTCCCGAGAGCATAATCGCGCTGACCGAGCCGCCAGAGGATGCTTTCGCGAAGGTGAAGAATGCAAAGACCGGCGGGCGGATGACGCTTGGTGAGCAGAAGCGGCTCGGCGGGGAACCTGATAAATGCACGGTGTACGAACTTTTGCTATTCCACCTGATACCGGATGATAAGGAGATCGTGGAGATTTATCACGAGTGCAAGAGCGGAAAGCGAATGTGTGGACCGTGCAAGGCGTATGCTGCCGAACTGATGGCGAAATTCCTGCGTGACCATCAGGAGGAACGCGAGATTGCAAGAGAGCGGCTGGGTGAGTACGGGCTTACTTGATGGGGGGGCGATATCTCGCCTTACGGGGTCCAACGCCGGAGTTTCGAAAAGTTGGGGTATCCAGGTGGATGCTCACAACTTTTGATTTTATGGTATGTGTTTAGCTAACCACGAGATTACACTGATTTCCGCAAGATTTCTATGTCAATCTCGTGTAATCTCGTGGTTTTTTCCACCTCAGCTAAACATGTATATTTTTTGTAACTACTCAGGTACCCAAAACCACTATCATGGGACTTCACTGTGCAGAGACCATCTGGACCCAAGAGATGCCGTAACCAAACAGGGAATTCAACCGCAAAGGTCGCAGAGAGGCGCAGAGGGGGGATAAACGGTTAACTACTCTGCGTTCCTCTGCGTCCTCAGCGGTTATTTTTCTTGCCAGAAAGTACAGAATCGCAATCGTGCGACCAATTATTATACCTGAGTAGTTACTTCTACTTTGTCACATTACAGACAAATCAACAGCGGGCGGTGGCATGGCCTCAAACCGTTTGGAAAACAAAACCAACATCAAGCGCCTGAATGGGTGGTTAATCTGACAAAGTAGTATTACTGCCTGTTCTGCATATTTAAACCATCGTCCTGTGTGTTAGCCTTGTAAATTGACGGTTCGACAGTTAACGTTAAGTAATTGGAGATGAGAACGTGTTTAGAACGCTGAAAAATGAATGTACATAAAAATGAATGTCGAAGAACCTCCCGAATGTGCCAAAACTGTAGCAGGTG
>JAYELB010000007.1:0-4640 GCA_034717055.1 Methanobacteriota archaeon | reverse complement strand
AAATTGACGGTTCGACAGTTAACGTTAAGTAATTGGAGATGAGAACGTGTTTAGAACGCTGAAAAATGAATGTACATAAAAATGAATGTCGAAGAACCTCCCGAATGTGCCAAAACTGTAGCAGGTGGTGCATTATTTGGGCAGGCCGCCGGCGGTCCGATTGGTGCAGCAATCAGGGGGTGTTAGGACTGATAACTGGCGCCTCATCGGACGAGAAAGAGAGAAGAAAAAGGAACTTGTGAGAGAGTTGCATGCTCATTGCCGCTGGCAGTCCATACGCCAGGATATTTGGAATATCTATTTGTCCCATCAATACCGTTTATCACCTTGACCAAAACTCACGAACCGAACCACCATGCACAAAGTTATCGACGACATACTAACCTCCACCCGGCGCAGGGTTGCAGATCTCCATGCCGCAGACGCAGGCACACCAAAAGAGATCGAGCACCGGGACATTATACCACTGATACGACTGCGAAAGCATGAGAACCGGATCCCTGTAATAGCGGAAGTGAAACCCGGCTCACCAACCACCGACAAGCGCGAGATAACTCCGGATGATGCTGCAAGGATTGCGCAGGAGATGGAGGCCGCGGGTGCTGTTGCAATCTCGGTTCTTACCGAGCCCGCATTCTTCAACGGAAGCATAGAGAATCTTTTTGCGGTTCGAAGAGCAGTCAATATCCCGGTACTTAGAAAAGATTTTATAATCGATGAAAAACAAATATACGAAACCGAGAGTGATTTAATCCTGCTGATAGCTGGCATACTCGGAAATGATCTCGAACGGTTTGTTGATCTTGCACTTACACGGGGAATAGATCCGCTTGTTGAGGTGCACGACGAATCCGAGCTTTCTGATGCACTGAACACGGAAACAAATATTATAGGCGTGAACAACAGAAACTTAAATACACTGACGGTAGATTTGTTAACATCAGAGCATCTGATCCCATCGATACCCGACGATCGGATCATCATCAGTGAAAGCGGTACCAGGGGTCCTTCGGATGCTGTGCGTATGGTCCAAGTAGGTGCTGATGCGATCCTTGTCGGAACTGCGGTCATGGATGCTCCGTTTGATAAGACGTTGGAGCTGGTCGACGCGCTCTGACGCGGGGATTTTGATCGGTGATCTATTATGCAACAGAAAGGAAAGATGCCAAAACTTACCAAGGTCGCGGATTACATCTGGGACATTCCGATCGATTACATGGAGAAGATGCGGGTGCCCGGTAGATTATTCCTGTCCCCCACTCTGCTCAAGGGGCTTGAGAGCAGTACCCTTAATCAGACCGCGAACGTCGCAACCCTGCCCGGTATCCGGAAGTACTCGATGGCGATGCCGGATGCCCACCCCGGATATGGATTTCCGATCGGAGGTGTAGCTGCATTCGATTCGGAAGAGGGTGTGATCAGCCCGGGCGGGGTGGGATTTGATATCAACTGCCTCTCAAAAGACGCGGAGGTGCTCCATGAGCACGGATACACGGTTCCGATCAGCGAGTTCGATGCCCGGTGGGATTCCGAGCAAATCAAGTGCATGAACTTCGGAACAAAGCCCAGAAACACCGGAATCGATGCCTTTATGGAACTGCCGACGCGTGAAAAGATGTACCTCCTCACGACAGGGTCTGGCGACTCGATCAAGGCGTCTGCCGAGCATCCGTTCTACACAGATGGTGGAATGGTTCGAGTGAAGGATTTGCAAGAGCCAGGACAGAAGCAAGAGCAAAATCAGAATCAGAGGATTGCGATATTCCCGTTCAAAGGGGTCGAATACGAGGCGCCGGATTCGAATCTGATCGTCGGGCTGGAGGATGTCAGGTCTCTTGCGATCGACCGGAAAAATATAGAGCGAACCATTTCGGAACTTATAAAAAACAACCTTCTACCACTTAATGCTGATAACGACAAACTCCCATATCTCTTAAAGATCATGGGGTATCTTCTCGGCGACGGAGCTATGCATTTCACCGGGAACACGAACGAGGGAACGATCTGGTTCTACGGGGCGGCGGGTGATCTTGAAGATATCCGGCTGGACATCGAAAAATTGGGATTTACGCCTTCGATATACTCAAGAACCAGCGACCACGAGATCGAGACGCAGCATTCAAACGCTCTGTTTTCACGGGAGGAACACTTCTTTAAAGTGACTTCGTCGAGTCTCACGGCACTTCTGGCGTGCATGGGCGTACCATCTGGCAATAAAACCACGCAGGAGTATCTGCTCCCGGATTGGGTATTCACCCTCCGGCTCTGGCAAAAACGGCTACTCCTCTCCTCCTTTTTCGGTGCTGAACTATCAACCCCGGCCACCGTGACCGGGCATGGGTATAATTTTTACGCACCTATTCTCGCCGTGAATAAGCAGGAAGGGATCATCCAAAACGGAGAAGAGTTTCTTGACCAGATCGCCATGCTTCTTCCGGACTTTGGCATAGACTCGGTCCGTATCGGGAAACGAAAGGAGTATACCAATAAGAATGGCGAAGTATCGCACCGCCTGAGACTTCAGATCAGTGGAGCAGCAAACAATCTTATCAAGTTATGGGGTACTATCGGATACGAATACAACCAGAAACGGCAGCATCTGGCATGTGCGGCTGTGATGTATATGCGCAAGAAAGAGCAGGTCATCGCTGAGCGTGAGCGTGCGGCGCAAGAGGCGCGGCAGATGCGGGAATCGGGCGAGCCGCTTACTCTGATATGCTCAAAGCTTGTGTCCACCCATGTCAACAAGAGATTTATCGAGCGTTCTCTCTACGAGGGGCGGAGTTCCCGGTCCAGAATTCCTGCAAGCTTCTGTACATTCGATACGTTCCTGTCCGAATCCGCTATCGGAACCTCTGGCATGGTCTGGGACTCGATACAATCGATAGAAGAGATTGAATACGACGGTTTCGTGTACGATTTCATGGTGCAAAATAAGCACCACAACTTTGTTGCAAACTCGTTTGTGGCCTCCAACTGCGGCGTCCGCGTCATCCGTACAAACCTGACCGAAAACGATGTCCGCCCGAAGATCAGGAAGTTAGTGGATGCGCTTTTCAGAAACGTCCCGTCAGGAGTTGGCGCAAAGAGCAAACTTAAGGTGTCTGATTCGGAGTTGCGAAGTGTATTTGAGGATGGTGCGGGATGGGCGGTCGAGCAGGGCTACGGTGTCAGTGAGGATCTCGAGCACTGCGAGGAGTACGGGGGGATTAAGCTTCCAGGAGAACTCAAGGTGAGTGATAAGGTGATGAAACGGGGGCGACCGCAACTCGGGACGCTCGGAAGCGGGAATCACTTTCTTGAGGTGCAGTGCGTCCGTGAAATTTATGATCAGGACATCGCAGATGCATTCGGGATTCACAAGGGCGACATTACTATCATGATCCACTGCGGTTCGAGGGGTGCAGGCCACCAGATCTGCACGGAACACCTGCGGGTGCTCGAAAAGGCTGCGCGGAAGTACGAGATCGAACTCGTGGACCGGCAGCTTGCATGTGCACCTGTGCAGTCTAAGGAGGGGCAGGAATACTTTACAGCTATGTGTGCAGGTGCAAACTACGCATGGGCGAACCGGCAGGTGATCACTCACTGGGTTCGGGAGACGTTTTACCGGTTCTTCGGCGACATCGAGATGGATCTTGTCTATGATGTGGCGCACAATGTTGCAAAACTCGAAGAGCATACAATCGATGGCAAGCCAACGATGGTGTATGTGCACAGAAAGGGTGCGACCCGGGCGTTTCCGCCAGGGCATCCCGACATCCCGAAGGCGTATCGGAGAGTCGGGCAGCCGGTGTTGATCCCCGGAAGCATGGGCACGCCTTCATACATCCTCTGCGGCATGGAGCGTGCGATGGAGCTTACATTCGGGAGCGCATGTCACGGTGCAGGAAGGGTCGGGAGCAGGAAGGCGGCACTACGGAAGTATAAGGGGGCGCAGATCGAGAAGGAACTTCTTGCAAAAGGAATTACCGTAAAAGCGACGCATCCAAGCGTGCTTGCAGAGGAAGCGCCCGCAGTCTACAAACCAAGTGGCGATGTCGTCGATGTCGTGCACCGGTTAGGGGTTGCGTGCAAGGTCGCGCAGGTCGTTCCGATAGGGGTTGCGAAGGGGTAAGTGGTAAGTGGTAAGTGGTAAGTTTTTCGTGGAAGTGTGGAATCGGATACAGTCCGGAATGGGGTATGACTCGATAAAGTTTATATCTGTTCATCTTCTATTCGGATTAGAACAATACGACTTGAAAAGGTGCGGCATGAATATATTTGATCTGGCTGATCAGAATTAGCATAATCTGCAGGAAAAAGTGCAGAGCGGTCAAAATTACCAAAATCCGATAGGAAAGTTTGCTGGCTTTGTAAAGGATAGATGGACCATCTCAATAAATATGCTGCCATCTGCTTTGCTTAAATTTTTAAGCTCTGGCATATATAAGAACGCATACGGAGTAGCGAGGGAGGAGGTGGAAATGATGAGGAAGATGGGGGAAACGGACATATCAGTAGAGCAGTTAATGGAGAAAGGTCTAAAAGATTATGAATCAAGGACGGAGTTTAACCGAGTCTTTGAATATGGTGAACGATTCAAGTATGGTGCATTAAACATTGGTGGTCTGGGTCTAACAAAAAAAATACGGGAACTA
>JAYELB010000006.1:0-6254 GCA_034717055.1 Methanobacteriota archaeon | reverse complement strand
CGTTAATCTGTGGCTGATACTATTTTAGCCACAGATTAACACCGGTTTCACTGATTACACCCATATAATCATACCCGTATTTGCCGGGTTGGCGCCATGTTTTCAACCAACCAGAACAAATTAAAAAGTCTCATCAAAACCATGCATCGATCGTGACAGAGTTCTTGGCACACCATGCTGGATGTATCAAAACCCACCATATATAAAATCCCCCATGGGTGGGGCTATCAGCACCAGACAGTATGTCAGTTCCACAGCCATCCACCACCCCCCCTCACCGGATCACATGCACAGCAGCCGCCTTAAACGACACACAGACAGGGCTGCCCGCAGTAACCCCCATAGCTGCTGCGGATTGTTTCGTGATCAGCGCAACAACAACAACTCCGCAGTCGATCTTGACGCGTGTCAGCGCTCCGTACGGCGTAATCTGTGTAACTGTCCCGTGAAATGCATTTCTCACACTGCTCTCGCGGTGATCCCGGTCCCCGCGCTCGATCTCGGAAGCCGCAGCCCCGACAGACACGAAAACATCCTCGGGACGCAGGCAGACGCGTACGTGATCGCCCGCGCTGTAACCGGAAACCGCCTCCACAACATGCGCCCCAACCTCGATCGTGGCAAGCCCGCCCTCATTTGAGACAACAATTCCCGCGAGGATGTTCTCGGTGCCGACAAACTCCGCGATCTCGGCATTTGCAGGCGAGTTGAATATCTCTTCAGGCGTTCCTACCTGCACGATGCGCCCTTTAATCATCACAGCGATCCGGTCGGCAAGCATCGCAGCCTCGGTCTGGTCATGTGTGACATGGATCGTCGTGAGCCCTGCATCGTGGTGGATCCTCTTTAGCTCGTCCCGAAGCATGTTCTGCGTCTGGTTGTCAAGCGCAGAGAGCGGCTCGTCAAGGAGAAGAATCGCAGGGTCCACGACGATTGCCCGCGCAAGTGCGACACGCTGCTGCTCTCCGCCTGAGAGCGTCAGTGAATAACGGTGCGAGAGGTGAGATATGCCGAGAATGTCCATGATCTCCCGTACTCTTCTTCTTCGCTCATCGCGAGGAGTTTTTTTGAGATTCAATCCGAATTCTATATTCTCTTCCACGTTTAAATGCGGGAAAAGCGAATAATCCTGATACACGAATCCGATCTTCCGCTGTTCTGGCAAGAGGTTGGCAACGTCTGTTTCATCGATCATGATGTTACCGATGTCCGGACGGTAAAACCCCGCGATCAACTCGAGTAGCAGTGTCTTTCCGGATGCGGTCGGTCCCAGGATTACGAAATACTCTTTTTCTTTGATGTGCAGATCGATGTTGAGTGAAAACTCCTTCCAGTTCCTTGATAGGTTTTTAATCTCGATCATCATATTTCCAGTGTTTTCCCTTTTAATCGCGACTGAGTACTTCTAGCATAGGTCGAACACGGCAACAAAATCCAGAGTGGCGAAGTAAGATTTAAGTTTCGATAAAATTGAATTCATTAGTATAAAATTTTTTCTTTTGATAATTGTGTTATTTGATTCAACTCATAGAAAAAAAGTGTTAAATCTTCCCCGTCTATCTTTTTAATCTCAGCTGGAAGAGCAACTTTCAAATCGCCTTTAATGATGATATCTTCTAAATCGCCATCCGCAACATTGACCATAACGAAATCCCCTACTTCCAGATGTTGATACAAATCTGTTATCCTAATAGTTTCTACTAATTCAGCGTTCAAATACAATTTAACATCGTCTTCGGTATTCACTACAGCAACAAATGTATCTCTTCCTATATAACTTGTTATATCTGCAGTCAGTTTTCTATAACCAACATCCGGATGTAATATATAAATTTTAAATATTTTGCCATATTTGCAACAGTGAACCTTCACACCCGTATCAGGTATTGTAAAAGGAGGAAATCTAATATCGCTTCCAATTTCGTTCCAACTATAATTGTTTTGAACCCTAATCCAAAAAGTAATACTAAATTCCTCTTTGCTCATTTTTCCATGCTCCTTT
This sequence comes from Methanobacteriota archaeon, assembly GCA_034717055.1. Taxonomy (GTDB): domain Archaea; phylum Halobacteriota; class Methanosarcinia; order Methanosarcinales; family Methanogasteraceae; genus Methanogaster_A. The sequence goes on along the minus strand of JAYELB010000006.1, from coordinate 4,252 downwards.
TGACTTCATCATTATTAATTGCACGCTTATGGGAATCCCATTCTGATGCTCCTGTATCGATGTGCAGATGCTGTTCTTGCTTCTGATTAATTGATGTTATAACAGTATTTTGTAACAATAGCAATCTCTCATCGACATCTTGTTTAAATTCGTCTAATTTCTTCGTTATACTCAAAAATCCGATTTTAATTTCATTGATATGAGGGAATAATGGTAATATTATTATAATTAGAAGAATCGTGTAGGATAGAAGATCAAATGTAATAAACTCTTTGAAAGAATTTAATATTACTTGATAAATAATAAATAGTATGCAGTATGAAATGAACAACGTGAGATATGGATTCATTGATTTCACCCGTCTGACGATTTCATACATCTGACTGCAACTTATAAACCATTCTATTTAAATTTAACTTGAAAAAGGGTTGTCAACTTACGCAATGTTGACGTTGTTTCGAAGGTTCTGTCCAAACTCTGGCGTAAGTCAATCCCAATGCACCCTATTCCCGATCATACCGCCTCCACCCCGCGGAGATCATCCGCAGCACGATAAACACGATGAGGCAGATCACGATCAGCAGAACCGCGACCGGACTCGACGCAGAAAGCCCGTAGGAGATGTAGCGCTCATAGATCAGTGTTGGCGCAATCATCGGATAGTATGCGATCACGATGACCGCTCCGAACTCGCTCATCGCCCGCGCCCAGCATAGAATCAAGCCGACGAGGATATGCCGGGCAGAGAGCGGAACCGTGACCCGCCGGAATGCACCCCATGACGTGGCTCCGAGCGATCTGGCAACGTTCTCAAGGCGCGGGTCAACACTCTGGAACCCCTCCCGCGCCGAATTGATGAGAAACGGCACAGAGACAAATAGCATCGCAACCACGACTCCGGGAAGCGCATCCCTGAACCGGACAATCGACGATAAGGGGTCGCCGATTAATCCATGCGACCCGAAGACAGTGAGAAGCGCAATACCTGCTACCGTGTGCGGGATGATGATAGGGATGTCGATAATGCTCTCGACTATCCCCTTGCCCGGAAAGTCACGCCTTGCAAGGAAGTATGCAAGCGGCACGCCGAACACGAATGCTATTGCGGTTGCAGCAAGTGCCGTGTACATCGTCAAGAGGATGGATTTGAGTACCGCAGAATCGCCTGCCGCCTCGATTACGCCCGACCGATTGGAGATGAGTTGCCCGAAGACCATATGGAGGAGCGGGGTTAGTATGAATGCGATGATCACGAGACCGAGCAGTAGGAAGACGGTGAGCATGCGGTCGTGTCTCGGGGTCAGGGTCTGCATGAGGTGGGTGGATTAATGTAAAAAAACGTATTGTACGAAGCTTTTTGGGATATACGGCAGTTCCGTCACAAACATCGTAGCTCATCCCATAACAAATAATCGTTTTTACCTGCTATATAAACCTTTTGCGTTCATTTCAGAGTCTTTTCAATCTCTTCTGGTCGGTTGGAATACCTGGCGTCAGGTTTTACAACAAGACGAAATCAAAAAATCTCAAACCAACCCAATAGGTTTACAAAGACCGCGTCCCCAAGTAACACTGTGAAATCAGTATCCGAATATCTTCCGCTTGTAGGGATGGCGGGATTCATCATCATTGTACAGGTCCTTGCGCTTACGATGGCAGTTCCGATGGAGGCGCAAGGGATGCAGGCATTCGAGGACACGTCGTCGGTCTGGAATGTGGTGTGGTATATTGTAGTTATACTGCTATTCACGGTATTCATCCTTTTTATAATTAAGACCAGTAAAAAGTACATCCTCCACGCGGTCATACTATTTGCAGTGGTTGCAACCATGTACTATGTGTTTATCGCATTCATAGACATCGGACCAAACCTTGTCCTATATCCCGACATGATCATTAATGTGCCATCCCTCATCCTGACCATCGCACTGGCTGCGCTACTCTACAAGTTTCCCGAGTGGTATGTGATCGATGTCACAGGAGTCCTTGTCGGAGCAGGCGCAAGCGCGATCTTCGGAATCTCGTTTGAGATTCTCCCAACCATCATCTTCTTAATCCTTCTCACGGTCTACGACATCATCTCGGTGTACAAGACCAAGCACATGATCACACTTGCCGAGGGCGTGATGGAACTTCATGTGCCGATCCTCTTTGTGGTCCCGAAGCGCAAAGATTACTCATTCATGAAACATGATTTCTCCGAAAAGTTAGACGATGGGGAGAAGGAAGAGCGCGGCGCATTCTTTATGGGGCTTGGTGATGCCGTGATGCCAACGATCCTTGTGGTCTCTGCCAACGTATTCCTGCCACTTGCGTACCCCAACCTTCCACTACTGTTCGGATCGGTCGTCCTGCCAGCATTGTTCGCAGCAATCGGGACGCTTATCGGGTATGCTGTGCTGATGGTTGTCGTGATGGGTGGAAATCCGCAGGCAGGACTGCCTTTTTTAAATACCGGCGCGATCATCGGGTACGCGGCAGGGTGCCTCATCGCAGGCATATCTGTGATACCCGCGATGCCGGTGGTGTGATATCATGGGTATGCGGCGGGATTGCGACAATTGTGATATACTTGGATGATATTTTATGATAAGGGTGAGGGTTTGTGCGAATTTCGGGTTTGATTCGGGCATCAATGTAGGGTGGCAGCCCCTTTCGAGAGCAGAGTTTATATAGTTTGGGCGTTTGATTGATTTATGATGTTTGATCGATTAATACATCAAGGAGGCAATGGTAATATGAACAAATGTATAAAATATGTAAGTATATTGATTATATTGATGGCGTTTGCGGCGACCGCGATGGCTACGGATCCGGTGATTACAAGCTGGAGCAATGATGTAACTAATAATGATTCACTGAACTTTGCGGTCGATGAATTCAGAGCCGTACAGTTCAGCGCGACCGCTGAACCATCCAGTGTTACCTGGTCGTGGTCTGTAGACGAAGTAGTCCAAACCGGTAGCACTAACACCTTTACAGAGACGTGGAATGATGGCGGAAGCTCACACGAGGTTAGTGTGACTGCAAAGAATGGTACAAATATATCGAACCCAGTCAAGTGGACGATCGCTGTAACTGAGATTCCTCCAGCACAGGTGCAGGATATGGGATCAAGTGATATAACTGCCAGTACAGTCAAGTTATCATGGAGTGCGAATAGCGAATCGGATCTTACTGGATACAGGGTGTATAATAACGGAACAAAGATTTACGACATTCTCGAACCTACCACTGATTGCAGTGTAACAGGTCTTTCGCCAGATACCACCTATAAATTCGATGTCTCTGCTTATGATGATGCTAGCCTCTATGGCGAGAATGGTAGCATAACCGTGAAGACTATGGGGGGAGGGTCGTCGTCGGGAGCACCGCGTATCGATAGCTTCGATCCGTCGTCAACACATGTTAGCGATACAGAAGGAGAGTCGAGGGACTTCAGCATTGTGGTTAATCAGACAGTCACTGTGAAATGGTACATTAATGGAAGCGAAATATCAAGTGGCAGCTGTGACGCGGGCGATACCTGTGAGTACTCAAACTCAAGCGCAGAAGTCGGTTACTGGAATGTCTCTGCCGTTGCGACAAATTTAAACGGCACAGATATGCAGACATGGTGGTGGACCGTCACCGCAAGCGGACACTCCACCGGATTTCGGATCTGGGATGCGAACAGAGAACCTCCGATGGATCTCGACTACATGTGGGATGCCCGGAGTTACACAGGATTCTATTACGATATCGATGATGATATCAGCACAGAGACACTCACCATTCAATTAGATGGTTATACTGAACGAAACATCAAAGAGGGTAATCTCCAGTATATCACCACAGCAGCCGACCTCGAATTCGAATATAATGAGGGCACTGCTGATGAGAGGTGGGGCTCTTACAAGGTGATCGGTTTCATGGCAGAGAAGTATTTCGCAGGCTATGAGGATAAAAACACGTCCATAGCAACCGAGAATATCCGCCTTCTTTCAAAGGATATGTTAAGCAAGGTCCTGATCGATGAAGACGAAAAACATATGATCTCCACCGGGGCATCGCTAAAACTGAAGGAAGAGTATGAATTAAAGATCATACAACTCGATATCGACGGAGGTCAAGCGCAGATCGACCTGATGAAGGGTGGAAAAAGTGTTGACAGCGATATTGTGACATCGCCAGATACGTATGTGTATACAGAGGATATCGGAAAACTGGATGATGTCCCACTCGTTGCGGTTCATATCGACAATGTTTTTGC
>JAYELB010000005.1:0-22373 GCA_034717055.1 Methanobacteriota archaeon | reverse complement strand
CTGTAGAATACGTAAAAATCAGCCTCCCCCGATCATCAAATCGAACCCTGAGACCCAATTTATCCCCCTCGATCGAATCAACCATCATACGCCTGACTTCCCTAACAATCTCTTCCCCAGGATCTGCGATCTTTATCCACTCATCGAAATAGAAGTCGGCATCCCAGTTTCTCGCATGAATAACCTTGAGCCCAGCATCCTCAAGCATCCCTACCAGTTCTAGCTTGGAATACAGGCGAACATGGGATGGATCACGGAGTTGCTCGATTCTGTTATGGCACTCACTCTTTGCGGCGTCTTCCGAAGAGAGCCCGTCCACGAGCACGATCTTCCCGCCGCGTTTACAGACGCGAGCCATCTCCGATACAGCCTTTCCGGGATTTGTGAAATGGTGGAATGCAAACCTGCATGACACGATACCGAACGACTCGTCCTCAAATTCGAGCGATTCCACATCCATTACCTTGAAATCGACATTATCAAGACCCTGCTCTCGCTGTATGCTCTCAGCGACCAGAAGCATATCCCGGGTCATATCACAACCAGTGACATCGGAAACCCGTTTTGCAAACTCAAACGCAAGAAATCCATTCCCTGTCGCAACATCCAGCACCTTATCGGACTCCCTAGGCGCGGTCAGGTCAACGATCAGGTTCAGATGATCCTTATCAGATAGGATGCTGCTCTTCGAGTACGCGCCTGACCGCCTGCCGAACCGATCCTTTGCCGACTGTTTCTTGCGGTGCGCGACGAGACCACCATCCATTAGGATATCGAGCAAGAAATCCGGCATCTTCGCACCAATGTACTCGAAACCTCCCGCGGTCACCGTGCCGGCTTCGATATCGATCTCAACTATATCCCCTTCGTTGCAAGGAACCATCGTTCCGGTCTCGATCAGTGGAAGTCCAATGTTTATGGAATTTCGAAAGAAGATGCGCGCGAAGGATGCCGCCACAACGCACGCCACGCCAGCATGTTTGATCGCGAGTACTGCTTGCTCTCTCGATGAGCCACATCCAAAATTCGTGTTGGCGACGATGATATCACCGCGCCCGACCTTCCCTGCAAATCCGGGATCGATACCTTCAAGCACGTGATCGGCAAATACCTGCATGTTGGTGGTGCGCAGGTATTTGCCAGGGATTATCGCGTCGGTATCGACGTCATCCCCGAATATCCATGCCTTTCCTTTTATCTTCACTTCAGGACGACCAGTGGGTGATATCCCTTCTTAGCTGGCTTCTCTTTATGTGGCGCTCTTACGATCTCGGTGTACTTGTCAAGTTCTTCCTTGCCGCTCACGAAGACTGCATTGAAGTACTTCATTGTTCTCGGATCCATTCCAAGCAATCCGAAGTGCAGCGCGAGTTCGATTATAAACCAGTACATCGCCCACAGGTGAACTGTGCGTATGAATCCGATCGGGGACATGTTGAACCATGGGGAGATGTATCCAATGCCGTATAGGATTGCAGGTTCGATATACGTATGCCAGAATGCATACTCCGGAGCGTACATAATCACTCCGGTTGCCACAATTAGGACTATAGCGATGTTTTCTGGTATCACCAGCAGTTTAATTGCCGGATGCAGCTTGTTTTTGTAGTGCCCGCTCTCTTGATCGACAGAGACGTATCGTGGATACTCCGCCTTACCAAAGAGACTAAGAATCATATTCTTCATCTGGATCGCATCAGGTATGAAGAAGATCTCCGAAAGTAGATGCCCGCTCGTAAGCAGGTTATAGATGGTGAATATCCAGACTGCTATGATGAATATGAGCGCGGCGAACATGTGGAACAAGCGCACGTTCTCATACGGGATAAGATGCCATGCATCCGTCGTACACATATTGAACTGCTTTGCCATATACCAGCCGGTGATTATAAGGGTCACACATGAAAATAGGTGGAACGCATGCGCACGCATGCTTTTTGGGTCATATCGTTCGATTGTCAAACCATTGCTCTGTGACATGTATTGCCTCCTCTGCCGCATCATGCGGCGACACTCGATATACGAACCGATCAGTTTTAAAGGTTACGGTTCGTATGTTGTGACTGGGTCGTGGTGCTGACAGGGCTATACGGTGCCCGAATCGCCTTTAACATAGTCCACACCCTCCCGTAGGTACTCAATTGCATCTTCGATCCTGTCTGGTTCTTCAAACCCATAAGAGAGGCGCATCTGCCTTCTACCGACCTCTGCCATATAGCCCGCCGGATGTACGCAGAACTCGCCAGGAAGATATAATACCCTCTGCTTTTTCTCGCCAGGGGCGCCGTCGATCGCGGGATCTCCTGTCGTCCTTGAGAGGAACCGGTGGAGTGGCGACCCCTCCTCGGTCATGATCCCTTCTTCGAATGTTAGGTAGTAGTAAAATCCAGCCCTTCCACCTCGAATGTCCGCAATAACGTCCCCGAGCTTCTCATCGATCCATCTCCGGACCGCGACCGCCCGTTTCAAGTACCCGGTCCTGACTTTTTTGATCTGGTCGTTTATGCGATGGTCCATGATGTAACTTGCGATCTCCTGTGTGATTAGCGGCGCACTGAACCCCACATCATTCGTCCGCTGAACCATCGCACGCATGAACGCGCCTGGGGCTCCGGTCATGTACCCGATCCGAAGCGCGGGCGCAAGTACCTTTGAGAGCGTTCCCACCTCGTAAACGATTTCGAGATCGTCGTAGAGAAATCCTGATTCGGGAGCCTCCGCAAGAGGGTCGTGTATCATATCCTCGTACGCCTTGTCAAATATTATCGGAATCTTTCTCCCCATATCGCGAGATAGTTCTGTCACGATCCGTACCAGTTCTCTCCTGCGCCCGTTTGAGAGGATCGTTCCTGTCGGGTTGTTGACCGTTACGATATATACGAATCTGATATCCGGCCTTGCCTCGCCGAGTTTTTCGATCGATTCCGACAGCAGATCGGTTCTTATCCCATACTCATCCTCAGGAACTGCTAAAACATGAAACCCAGCCCGTTCAAGGAGATTGCAGTAGATATAATAGATCGGGTCAGTTGTTATCACGATACCCGGATTTAAGAGCTGCGACACCCCGTCGAGCAGACTTGTTGCGCCATTGGGTCCTATTATGATCTCCTTTGATCCAAGTATCTCTTCATCCATGCCACCGATCCGGTTATCGAGATGGTACTGCCTGATCGACTCGATTAAGTTCACAGATCCCTTTGAGCTGCCGTAGTTGAGTGCCATCCTGTACTCCTCAGGATGGGCAAGAACCTCCCTCTGCGCCTCTTCAATCAATCCCTTTGGTATCGTCCTCTCATTCACATACCCCACCCCAAGGTTGATGTCGATTCCGTCCCTGAACTCAAGAGCGAAGTCTGCCATCATCCGGTTGACCGGCGAGGGTGTGGATGATGCGTACCCGTACCCGGATAAGGGGATTTCATCCAGTCTCATCAATTCTTACGAGGCGTTATCATTATTTTAACTTTGCCGACCAGAACTGAAGACATCAATGAATCGAAAGAATTATGTACGCCGAGAACATTGATTGGGTAAAAATGGAGGCTGGCAATGAAAAGATGGCAACGTGATTACGGATTATCGACGAGGATGTTCTTGACGATGTTTATGCTCTTTGCAGTGTACATCGTATTCATAGGGGTATTAGATTACCTTGGATTACCTCTCATCATAATCCTCCCCATAGCAGGAGTTATGCTCTTTGCGCAGTACTATTTCTCGGATAAGATGGTGTTGTACAGCACAGGCGCCCGCGTCGTGACCGAAAGTGAAGAGCCCGGGTTGCACGAGGTCGTCTCGAGACTGTGCATCGAGGCAGACCTGCCAAAGCCGAGGATTGCGGTTGTTAATAGCAGCATTCCAAATGCGTTCGCAACCGGTAGAAGCCCTAAGAAAGCATTGGTCGCGGTCACCACTGGACTCACGCAGAGACTCGACCGGAATGAGGTAGCTGCTGTGCTTGCACATGAACTGACGCATGTGAAGAACCGGGACGTGATGGTCCTGACCATCGCGAGTTTCTTCTCGACGATTGCCTTTTTCCTTGTCAGGTACCTGATATTCTTTACCGGAGACCGACGCGGAGGCGGTCAAATCATGATTGCATGGGTCGCATCGATTGCTGTGTGGATCGTCAGTTATCTCCTGATACGTGCGCTCTCCCGATACCGGGAATTCGCGGCAGATCGCGGAGCTGCCATAATCACAGGTCACCCGTCCCATCTCGTGAGCGCGCTTATGAAGATCAGTGGTTCAATGGATCGGGTGCCGACTGAGGACCTCAGGAAGGTAGAAGGCATGAACGCATTCTATATTATACCTGCAATATCCAAAAGTTCGATAATGGCACTATTCTCCACGCACCCCTCGCTTGAGAAGAGGATTGCTGCACTCGAGAAGATATCCAGAGAGATGGAACTGGCATGAAACTGTTTGATGCGCTGCTTGGAAGAACGACACTTAAGAAACCGAAGATCGAGGCATTGTTTGCGCTCTCAACCGCATACATATCGTTAGAGGTACTCGGCTTCAAACCAGGCGGCATATCCGGAATCTGCTTTAAGCCGGTCGAATCGTCGCGGTTTTCAGAACTGGAGAGCAATCTTAGGGAGCTCTTGCAACTCAGTGCATCCGAAACCGGGACTACGTGTCAGTTCAAGACGGACGAGTACAACTACAACTGGATCATCTTAAGCGACGAGGACTTCGAGGACCTTGTCACCACCACGCACCTGATAAGCGAGACGGTCATCGAACATGACTTCGAGGAACGGCTTATCTGCTCGATTTTTGCCTTTGGAGGTGTGTATTTGATTTATAGTTATAAGGAGGGGACTTTCTATCCGTTTGCTCCGCTGGCTGACAGGAAGAGAGATGGTAATCTCGAATTCAGGTTGAGATCGGCGATGGAAGGCGAACTTCCGATCGAAAAGGAGCTGGAGAAGTGGCATCCACTATGGGGGATTCCGTTTTAGGTGCGTTTTAAACGATGTGAAATGGTAACAGCCATCCCTTGACGATCCACAGTTGATGCGGTGCATGCGGTCAAGGAAGTTTATAGTAAAAGTAGGTATGGACATGAAAGCAGATGCCACTGTAAAAGAGAATAATAAGGGCAGCGTTGTTGTTTCGTGGACTGGTGGGAAGGATGGTTGTTTTGCATGCCATAAAGCAATTTTAGAAGGGTTTTGTGTATCGCATCTCCTGAATTTCATGGATACGAAAAAAAGCGGATCTCATGAGATAAATCCTGAACTGTTATCTCTGCAATCGGAAGCTATTGGGATTCCAATTCTCCGAACGAATTTTATATCTTATGAACAGGAATTCAAAAAAGTAGTACGTGATTTAAAGGCAGGTGGTGTAAGGATAAATGGTGCTGTGTTTGGGCATATAAAAACCCATAAGGGCTTAGTGGATAGAATTTGCAGTGATCTGAGCATCAAATCGATATTACCTATTTGGAACTGTAGTTCAGAGAAAATCATCGCTGATTTAATAGATGCCGGGTTTGATGCGATCGTAATCAGTGCTAAAGCCGATTTATTCGACGAAGAGTGGCTTGGACGGAAGATCGATAAGAATTTTTTAAGCGATCTGCACAGGTTTAATGACGCGATCGATCCGTGTGGCGAATATGGCGAGTTCCATACCTTTATCGTCGATGGTCCGATATTTGAAAAGAAGTTAAGAATAGTCGATAGTAGAAAGATATTAAAAGACGGATATTGGTTTTTAGATATCCTAAAATGCGGGACTGAAGAAAAATAGAATTAGCCACCCTGTGGTTCACGGGCAGGGAACTGTCTGAAACTCCGGATGAATCTCGTTCCTGGACAAACAACCTTTAGTCTGTATCCACCTGTGAAATGGCTGCGTCGCATGCTTTCGCAGACTGTGGCTGATAAGAGCTTTTAGCCACAGAAACACCGATTACACCGATTTTTTACCTGCAACTCACTTGAACATATCCATGCGAAGAGAATTTATATGGGATAGGTTGGTATTTATGAGAAGAGATGGAACCGTAGGAGGCGAGAATTGTATGAACCAGACAGAACTCTTCGGCATCAGGATGAGCGACGTATCGGAAATATCGCTTCTGACACCTGTATTGCCATGCCCTTGAAAGCCAGTCCAGTGACCCGATCATGAGCGATCCGAAGGCAGTTGAGGTCATGAGAGCAGTGAATCAGGAACTCTCGAAATCGAAGAACAGACTGCACAGGAGGATGGTCAGGGGCAAAATCGATAAGAAGCAAGTTGTTCATATCGTGATTCGTGCAAAGAGATACGACGAGTATGTAACAGAGTTCCCCAAGTCTTCTCCAGACGGGATCGTGGTCAACATCGGGTGCGGGCTGGATTCGCGTTTTTTGCGTATCGACAACGGGCGAGTGCATTTCTATGACCTTGATCTGCCGGATGTGATCGGGATCAAGAGGAGGTTTTTTTAGGAGACTGACCGGTATCAGCTCATCCCGTCGTCGGTGCTGGACTATGACTGGATGGCACCGCTCTTGCAGACTTGTGATGGTCCGTTTCTCTTTGTCGCAGAGGGGATCTTTATGTACCTTCACAGAAAGGACGTGAAATCATTGGTACTCGAACTCCAATCGAGATTTTCTGGTTCCGAACTTGTATGCGAGGTTTTTAATAGACTTGTTGCGATATAAAATTCCATGAAATGCTGCCTTCTAAGGCGTCCATTACTCCACGCATATTGCTCCTTTTCATGGATATCCATTCTCCGGGCTTTTCCAAGTTATTCCGCAACAAGTCTAATGATATGTGGCTGGAGGGGGCATTGAAGGGGATTGTCAATTTCAAGATGCAAAAGGAGCTGCACCTCGGGAAGGATGCAACTTTCCATTTCGGGATCAGGGGGGGCAGAGAGATGGAGGAATAGAATCCGGGGATCACGTTTCTTGATGACTGGTCTTACTTTGATTCGAAGGAGGAGAAGCTTGGGTGGCTCAGGCTCGCAGGAAGCGTTGAATTGCTCAGAAAGACGCAATGGACGGTTCATTACGGGCTGAATAAATGAAAACCATCGCTGAAACTTTCGTGTCTCTTTTCAGACCGGCAGGTTTCGCCCGGGCGCCCCCGCCGTGTTTGCTGAATGCCAGTGATGTCCGGGTTAACCCGAAGCAAACGCAAACGTGCTGCCAGAGTTAGTACACACCTTCATTTCCTTACAATTATGGAGTGCATAAAATATGGAAATCTTCTCTTGATTTCATATCGGTTTATGCCCAATCTCTGAAAGATGGTTCTGATCTCATCTGGCATATACGCAGCCCTGATTGAAGCAATAAATCCGCTACCGCGGAATGGTAAGTAATACAACCACCAGACTCTCCTCAGGTCGTGTATGAATAATACCCCTCCAGCCCCAACAGCCTTCAAAAGATTGCCGATGACTTTTTCTGCGTCTTTCCAGTGATGCATTGCAAGAGTGGAATAAACCAGATCGAATTCACCAAGCCCCTCCATCATCACGCCATCCGTCGCATCCATAGCGACGAAACGTACCCTACCTCCGAGTTTTTTCTCCTCGATATATTCCCGAGCAACCGTAACCATGCCAGACGAGATCTCAACCGCAGTGATATGCACATCAGGGTTGTCTTCAGCAATCATAGCAGCCAGGATACCAGTTCCTGCACCAACCTCAAGATAGTTCCCTCCCTTCACGCCAAGAGATTTGATATGATCCAGGAAACTTCCATACATAATATTTCCAGGGTTTTTAGCCATTTCTGCATATTGTCGTGCGTTATCTATGCCTGAGATCGCTTCTTCGTGAGATTCTATTCTTTTTGGCATCTTTCTTCCTCATGTTTTAGATGGATCCGCCCATTGCAATTGGGCTTATGTGTTCTGACTTCTGCTACCCTGGGTTCCGATAAGGAACATCAAACAACGGTTCTGCGAGTCACATACGCGCAAGCAAGATCATCGACACCTTCATGCAGACCACGCACCAGGAATTTAAACTCCTTTAACTCGGGAAAGCCAGAGCCCTGCAGAAGCTCTTCGATGTACCTGCCGCTATGCATGAAGACTGGAACGCTCCAATCGCTTATGATCTCAGAATAGTCCTGTGGACCCTGATTGACAACCGCATCTCCCTTTCCCGGGGTTTCTGCTAAGATGTCGAAAGCGAATATCCCCCCTGGTTTGATAACCCGGAAAACCTCTTTAAAAATCGGCTTCAGATCACCAATGAGATGAAAAACGCCGCAGCAGATCACATCGTCGAAGAAGCCATCAGAATATGGAAGCGGCATGCCTCGCAGATCGAACTCCCTTAAGTCCTCTGCAAAATCCTTTGATCTGCAGATCTCAAGCATCTCTACAGATCCGTCGATTCCGAACACCTCCGGACCTGCCCTGGCAAATGGCATGGAACCAAGCCCGGTACCTATTCCGATATCAAGCAAGCGCTCATGGGGGCATACATACTCAAAGCAGAGACCGAAGAGTGCTTCAGGACCGAACCACCCGGTTTCACGAGCCTCTCGGTCATATTCGGAAGCATGTTCGTCGTGTGTGCAGATGCTGTCGTTCTTTCCCATGTTTATACACCTTTTGGTTGTTTTCAATTATTCATACTTCCATCTACAAGCAGACCGCCTGATAGTTCTGTCGTCTCGTTGTAGCGGAGTGGTGGGGATTATGATGGATCAGTAAGTGTAACAAAGTCGATATAATAACGTTACAGCACTTAACCCTTCCTGAGCGACTCGATCTCCTCTTCTCCGCGTATCCGCAGGAGAAACGTTCCGTAACACGGCTTGGTATACGGAAAGATCACATCATCACCGTCAACCCCGATTAAGACGGGAGGAACTCCGATCAGATAGACATCAAACATCCTGTAGCCAGGCTTGACCTCATAAAATTCCTTAAAATTTTTCTTAACGTATTCCCTACACTCCTTAAATGACGTATTCTTAAGGATTACCTCATATTTCATCTGTTCTATGCATCCCATGCCATCACCCGATCTATGCGATTCTTCAGTGGAACCGGGTTGTGACCGGTTTTGTAAACAATCTTTTCGCATTCAAAATCGATCATATCTGCAAGCGAATCCGCATCGCTTCCAAAGACGATCGCAAAAAGTTTTGCGTCCGATATGCTGCTTAATGTGGAGAGGTAGGATATTCCGGCATCGTTACGCACAAATACGAAGCAGAGATCGAAGTCCACCTTCTTTTCAGCGAGATTCTCCATACAAGAGTCCAGATCCGCCGTTTCCAAAACGTAATTCCCTTCCGGATCAGAGACCTTCAGAAGAGCGACAGCAGATTTTGTCCCCGCGACGGTCACATCGATACTATCTCTTTGTAGCCTGTTTGCAAGATAGAGCGCAATTGCGGTCTGAACCGGAGATTCCGGACACCCGAGCAGAAGAAGCGCGTTACTCATATCAATTCACCCCAGCTCCTTTGCAATCGGCGCATCCCGGGTCCCGCTCGACCGGTATCTCGCTCATCGTTGTATCTGTTCCATTCCAGAAGAGGAGTCTGTTCGTTGCGAGTGTTCCAGTACATGAGATATATTTCAGAACTTCATTAACCTGAATGCTTGCCACAACACCGCATGTCGCGCCGATGATCGGGAAAACTCCTTCTGGAGGATCGTCCGGAAATATGCACCTTAGACATGCAGTCTCCCCCGGAATCACGGTTGTTACCTGCCCGACAAACCCGTGAACCGCCCCGTGAAAGAACGGGATGTTCCTTGCTATCGCTGCCTTATTCAGCAGGTATCTTGCACGAAAGTTGTCCATCGCATCAACGATCAGGTCAGAGCCGCCAACGAGTTCGAAGGCATTGTCTTCATCGATCTTCTCTGCTATGACCTCTATCTCGACATCAGGATTGATTTTTACCAGTTTCTCTCTGGCAGAATCGATCTTCATTCGTGCAACATCATCGCTCCAGTGCAGGATCTGCCGGTTCAGATTACTTGGGTCGATGGTATCAAAGTCCGAGATTATGATCCTGCCGATACCTGCTGCCGCAAGATACATTGCCGATAGAGAGCCGAGTCCGCCGGCGCCCGCAATAAAGACGTTTGCATCCTTGATCCGTTCCTGCCCGTCCTCTCCGAGTAGCGGTATCTGCCTTTCGTATCTCTCCGGCCCCTCTAATCTCTCTGATCCAGCCCTTGTCAGCATAGTCCTCACAATCCTTGATGCAGTATGATCCGGTCGGGATGGGTGTAGACCGTGAACCTGTTTCCCCTTGCAAAGCATATCAGCGTTAATCCTGCCAGATCTGCCGTGCGAATTCCTTTATCGGTGGCGGCAGATCTCGATATCACGATCGGGATGCTGGTATTGGCGGCTTTTGATACCATCGCTGCCGGTTGTCTGCCGCTGCATCCGAGAACGCACGTAGATAGATCGATATTATTAAGAATAGCATATCCAACGACTTTATCAACCGTATTATGCCTTCCTATATCATCACTCCTTGCAATCAGTCTTCCATCAGAGAAGAGAACAGAACAATGCGCTCCTCCGGTTCTTTCCCAGACTTCAGATACAAGCGAATCCATGACCTCGGAAATATAGTCCTTTTCGATTGTAACAGAAGATTCGGAAGATTCGGAAGATTCGGTTGTATACTTCTCTTCCGGCGCCTCTGCATGCACGCGTATCTCATCCCCTGATACCTGCACACCGGAAACACTTGATGCAAGCCCTTTGCAGATGATATAACCCACCCCCAGTTCCTCGAGTTGGGACGGACTTGCGATCAACTCACAGATGAACTCGTTATTTAAGTATAATCGAAAAGATTCCTCGATACAGACGTCATCAAGAGTCTCTGCGACACGATCATTACCCACACGTGTTGCAGGTGATTGGCAGATGTTCATCTCGTCTCCTTCACAGCTCCCTCCACCCAGCGGCAACCGTCCTCTGACAGTTCCTTCTTCCACATCGGCACCCGTTCTTTCAGCTCGTCGATCACATACTCACATGCAGCAAACGCATCCTTCCGGTGCGGGGCGCCGCACACGATGAGTAGTATATTATCGCTCACAACAAGCGTTCCTGTGCGGTGGATGACGTCAAGAGAGGTCAAGTCGAACCGGTCGAGTGCCTCGTCCCTTATCCGCCCGAGTTCCTGTATGGCACGTTTGGTATACGCCTCGATCTCCATGCCAACGATATCGTCATCCCGTACGATGCCTAGGAATGTGACTACCGCTCCGGCATCCGGGTGCTTCGCCTTCCCTATCAGCTCATCGATCTTGAAATCTTCTTCTGCAATCTTAATCATCCTAACCACCTGCCACCGGAGGGAATATCGCAACCTCGTCGCCGTCTGCAAGTTCGGTTTGGGTTTCGCGTAAGGACTGGATATGCCTCCCGTTTACCAGTATGTTCACATACTTCTTGATCTCGCCTGATTCGTCGAATATTATGTCATGCGCGTCGTGTGGTGCGCACAACCCGGTGAGCAGATCCACCACAGTGGTTTTTCCGTCCGGTTCGACGCCCAGTTCCTTTCCGAATACTTCCCTAAATCTTGCGAATGCTTTTACCTTGATTATCATTCCGTGACCTCGTTTATGTCCCGTACCCTCTTCAATGCCTCGATCGCATCCTCCATCTTAATATCCCTCTTCTCCACTTCGATAAACCTCCTGAAACGCTTGAGCGCCTCAACATATACCACACCTCCCGCAGCATCGAGTATCCGCTGGTATGTCCTGTCAGGGAAGTACATGGATTTTGCAATCTTTAGAATCTTCTCGCAGGCATCTCTGTCGATCACCTCTTCTGCTTCCGCTATCCGGAGATTGTACCGTATGTTGACCAGCGGCTCCGAGAGGGGGTTGAAATACACCGGATCAAAGAAAAGAGCAATCTCATCATCTGATATGAGTTTTCCACTCTTGTACCACTCGTATATCTTTCCAACACCTTTCATTCCATACAGATCCAGTTTGGATGCCCTGAGTGCCCCCATACTCGATGATCCGATCACCTTAACCCCATTTTTCAGAGCATAGAGTATCTCCCGGTGAGCTACCGCAGAATCCTGGAAGAATACGCCGTCTATGAGACATATAATCTCTGCGCCGTCGTTAGCTGCTTTTGAAACGTCTCCTCTTTTTGCAGGCGGCAGGTACTCTGCATCATACTCCGCATCAAGGATCTCCTTTGCAGTCTCCTTATCCACGCTTGGCCCTACAAAAACGACGATTCTTCTTCCTTTCATCTTTACGCCGCGTCCCTACCCGCTCAGAATCCATCGCATAGACCTCCAGTCCGGGAACGATTACCCTGACAACAGGAACATCGATCTCGCTCCTTGTCAGGTCCACAACGATCACGCGATCCAGACCGACACCTTCGAGATTCCTGATCATATATCCTATGTCGTCCAGAAAATCGTCGCTCTCAAACGATGTGATATTATCAAAATCTCTATCCCCCACATCGGTTCCATCGGATTCGCCAAACCAGTGCCCATTGATCCCCTTTGTACGTTCATATCCGATCTTTGTCCGAAACTCTGCGACCGTGGTGTCCTCTCTTGCGCCATGTATCTGGGTCAGTCTGCTCTGGGCAACCTCTGTTATCGCCCTTAACATCGCAACATACGCATCCGTATGCGTCCCCATCCCGATTATGAGGAGTGCGGGGTCTTTCAGCAGGGTGCCATCCGAGACCGCAGCAAACGTCGGGATGCCGATGTCGCTTGTCATATCCCTGATCTGCACCGAGACTTCCGCATCCGAAAATCTATTCATGAGATCTCCAATCATCCCGTTGTCGGGGCTTGTGATCACAGGGGCGGGCTTCCGGGACATCTCGACAAGCGACCACGCATCCCTCTCGATCACCTCTGAAATCCCGTGGAATATCGCCTCTTCGATCTCGTTTCCCGATGCCAGACCGTTTGTGTTCGTCCGGAAGAGTAAAGCGTGATCCCGGAAAAGTGGGAGTGGGTGGAATACGGCACTTGCAGGCACGAGTATCTCCTCGTCGTTCATCAGATCATATCCTCTGGTCCATTGAATGCTCTGATCGTGGTCTGTTGATTGCGGCAGAATCAGCTCATCAGAATTAAGAGTGTTTCGGTCATTGCTCAACTCCGAGAACCTACCCTTCACCAGTTCCCTCTCGTGAACCTCTGCCGAGTAGCGTTCTATACCCTCCATCATCGCCGATGCCATGGCTTCTTCCGGCGTTGCCCCTTTCCCATTGTAGACCGAGATCGCGCCATCATCCGCGGTCGGTCTGATGCTCGAGAAGACTGGTATGCCGATCCGGTCAAGGTCTGTTATATCAGCAACCCTTGTTATGCCAGCCGCCGCCATCTTCGACTCGATACGAGAGAGCGTCTCCTCCGGAGGAACCGCTCTATGTGTGTCTTTTTTATATTTTTTGATGCATGATTTTAGTCTCACCAGATCACCTCGTTTACTTCGAACGACGCCTACTGTTATATGTGAGTATCGCTAACATAACAATTGTTAAGCATATAAAGGTTGTGATCAATAGTATGAAAGCCCCTTGTGAAAATGTGGTATGGTATGTGCTCCCCGCCATCAGATCCGAACTGTCAAAAGAACTCGCGAAGGTAATATCCCAGAAAGAGATATCGGAAATACTTGGAATCACGCAGGCAGCGGTTTCGCAGTATGTATCCAACAAAAGAGGATCTAAGATCGAACTATCAGATGATGTCATGGCCGCCATAGCTGACCTTGCAGACAATATCGCCAGAGTTGGTACTGGTGATCCGACGCTTGCGATATGTGGGATATGCAAGAAGATCAGAGAGGATGAACACTGCGAGATCTGCCCGGGATGATCCGATAGGGGTAGGAGGTTATTGTTTTTCAGATTTGACCCGGAACACCGCCCAAAACGACTCCCTTTTGCACGTGTTGGTCGGTTAACTTTTTGAACGGAAGCACAGAGACCCAAGCATAACGTATCAAGGAGTAAGGAGCAGATGAGAAAAGCACTACCGGTTCTCTTGATAGTAGCTGCGTTGCTATCATCCGCTTGCATTGGCGACGAAAAGTCTCACAATGGCATAGACACGCCTGCAACAGGAGAAACGGACGAGAAGACGCATCAGGAGAACTGCACCAAAATCATCCCGCGCGAAGTTCTCTTCGGCAACCCGGACAAGGAATCCCCCTCATAAGCCCTGATGAGACGTGGATCAGTTATCTTGCTCCGGTGGATGGTATGATGAACATCTGGGTGGGGCCTGCCGATGACCCGGGCGCAGCCGAACCGGTCACAGACGACACCGACCGCGGCATCCGGTATTACGCATGGGCTTACACAAGCAAGCATATCTTGTATATTCGGGACCGGGCTGGCGATGAGAACTGGCGGGCGTACAGCGTGAACCCCTCAACACGCGAGACTCTTGATTTGACCCCATTCGAGGACATGCAAGCCATCATTTATGGAATAAGCCCGAAATGCCCGGGAGAGATCGTGATCGCCATGAACGACCGTGATCCGGAACTTCACGACTTATATCGCGTCAATATCTCAACCGGCGAGAGGGTTCTGATTCAGGTGAACGAGGGGTTCTTGTGCTTCGTCACTGATGACGATTACACAGTCCGCTTTGCGGTGCGGGTGACCGCTGACGGTGGGATTGAGCTTCTCAGTCCATCCGAAGCCAGGGGCTGGGAGCTGTTCACCACGATTCCGATGGAGGATACGCTCACCACGGATTCTCGTGGGTTTGATCGGACTGGTGCGATCATGTACCTGATCGACAGCCGTGACCGGGACACTGCCGCGTTCTTTGCAGTTGACACCAAGAGTGGTGAGCGGACCCTGATCGCCACGAACGCACGCACCGATGTCAGCGATCGCCATGATCCACCCGACCGAGAAGAACGTTCAAGCAGCCGCATTCACCTACGCGCGCAAGAATTGGCAGGTCATCGACAAGTCCATTGTAGACGATTTTGTCTATTTAAGTGTGGTTGCAGACGGCGATTTCGAGATCGTGAGCCGGACACTCGATGATCGGTACTGGATGGTCGCATACGAGATGGATAATGGTCCTGTGCGGTACTATCGCTACGACCGCACGAAACGAAACGCAGAGTTCCTGTTCACGAACCGTGTTGCGCTTGAGGATCTGCCGCTTTCGAAGATACATCCGGTCGTCATCAAGTCGCGTGATGGGCTGGATCTGGTCAGTTACTACACGCTGCCCGCTGGAAGCGATGACCGCGATGACCGCGACGGTTATCCCGATGAGCCGGTGCCGATGGTGCTCCTTGTGCACGATGGGCCCTGGGCGCGTGACGACTGGGGCTACAGTGCCGAGAGCCAATGGCTTGCCAACCGCGGATATGCTATCCTGAATGTTAACTTCCGCAGCTCCACCGGTTTTGGCAAGGCGGTTACCAACGCCGGCGATCTGGAGTGGGGTGGCAAGATGCACAACGATCTTATCGATGCAGTTGATTGGGCGGTTCGCGAAGGGGTCGCGGACCCGGATCGAGTGGCGATCATGGGGCGCTGCTACGGCGGATATGCTGCGCTCTGGGGCATGACCGGAACACCAGAGACATTTGCCTGTGGCGTGGATATCTCTGGTCCGTCGAACCTGGTAACGCTCCTTGAGACGATGCCGCCGTACTGGCAGCCCATGATCGAAGTCCTGACGGTGCCGCGTGGGCGATCATCGAACAGAAGAGGGTAGAGCGATCCTTTCGAAGCGATCCCCGCTAACTTCTGTGGATCGGATCGAAAATCCGCTACTGATCGCTCACGGTGCAAATGACCCACGCGTCAAACAGGCAGAGTCTGACCAGATCGTCCATGCGATGCAGGAGTAAAATATCTCTGTGACCTACCTGCTTTACCCAGACGAGGGGCAGGAGTTCGCCAGGCCTGAGAATGAACTCTCGTTCTATGCCGTAACCGAGGCATTCCTTGCCAAGCATCTGGGCGGGCGGTATGAGCCAATCGGCGATGATTTCGAGGGATCGAGCATCATGGTTCCAGTCGGAGCGGAAGAGGTGCCGGGTCTTGCTGAGGCAGTGATTAATTACAATCTCTCAGGGTAGCAAATTCGGGAGTTATCGATAGCGAATTCGTGGTAGTCGTCAGTCGTATGTCTTCTTCTTGCATCACACAGTATTTCGATTTATCGAAGGGTTTAAGTACCATTAGTTATGTATATATTATCGGACAGGTCAACCAATAGACCAGTCCGAACAAAATGAGGTAAGAAAGATGAACAACCCCAACCAGAACTACAACCACAGCGAACCGCGACAGGAGAATGACCGGTTCAGACATACCGCGCAGGTGCCGATTTCCGGTCCGGAGTACCGGGTCACTATCGAGCATGGATCGATCGAGTACTCCCCTGAGAGGTGGGTGGCATGAGTAGAAATACCATCGATCAGAAGCCGCCAATTCACGTAACCAAAAGTGTTATGCGGTCTGCTTGCAATAGGATCAACAGAGGTGAGTAAAAATGGGTGTCGAAGAATTGATGCAGGAAGTCGTTGAGCAGCTTGAGAAACTGGTTACCACCAAGACCATCGTCGGCGAGCCGATCACGGTGGCAGGCAAAACCGTGGTACCGATCAGCAAGGTGTCATTTGGATTTGGCAGTGCTGGCGGCGAGGGCAAGCGCGGTGAGGAAGGTGGTTTCGGTGGCGGTGGCGGCGGTGGCGCAAAGATCGAGCCGGTCGCATTCCTCGTGGTATCAGAAGATGAAGTCGAACTGCTCCCAGCGACAGGGAAGGGCATAGACCTCGGAAAGATCGCGGAAGCTGTGCCTGAAGTCGTGGATAAGCTAAAATCCCTGAGAGGAAAGAAGGGGAAGGAGACAGAGAAGGAGCCGGAAAAATCCACAGATGAGGATTGAGGGGAGTGGTATCTTGCATCCATCCCTTCTTACTTTTTTATTGCTTATTATATCAACTCTTACGCTTGTACTGATGCTTCTGTTATGGGTTCCGTTCGTTTTCCGGTTTGAACTGAAGCGAGACTCCGGCGATCCCGTGCAGAGAATCGAGGTGCGATGGCTGTTTCTATCCCGCGTCATCGATGGTTTCTCAGCCACAGGGCAAGAAGACCGGAGAGAGGAGAAGGAAGATGCGAAAATGGATGTCGGGCGCATCTTTGAACTGTTTCGCACGCTGCACCATCCTGTGACCTCGTTGGCGCGGAGGGTGGTTCAGAGAATCGATTTCAGGATGATTTCGTGCCGCGCAACATTCGGACTCGATGATCCTGCCGATACCGGCATGTTCTCCGGGTTTCTGTATGCGGCTTTTGCTTCACTGACCCGTTCTCCTGCAGTCTCGGTCCGGCTGCATCCGGTCTTTCACGAGCCGATATTTGCATACCGCTTCAGGGGTTCGCTTGGGGTAACAGTTGGACGAATGATCATTCCTGCCATCAGGTTTCTGTGCGACAGCGCGGTTCGCGGGGTGATTATGAGGCGTATCCGTAGCTGTTATATTCCGAGGGTGCAACCCGGACGGGGGGCGCGGAAGCACTCGCCGGGTGGTTGTTAGCCAGAGGTGGCTACCATATTTTTTGATTTTATGCGTTTGCTTATTGCAAACAACTTTGCGACACAAAGTCCCATATACTACAAACGTATCCCCTCCAAATTAGAGGGTAAATGGGGGTATTACATACAAATCAACAACTTGTTGTTACGAATTTATGCAAATGATATTTTAAATCACATAATAAGTATTAATTTAAATCTAAAAAATATAATAAAATACTACTAAATCGATAACAGATGATCTTTAAAAATCAAAGCAGATCATAACACAAAATTTAGGTAAATTGAAGCCCGCACACATCTTATCCTCCTTTTTGGAGTGGATACAAAAAAAGCGATGAAAATCTGCGAAGAGAAGATTGAACGATTGGGAAAATTGCCAAAGTGGGATATTACCATCGAGCCTGCATTTTGGTAAGTTATTTATTGGGGCTTACCTTACCATACCGGGACCGCGGGGGAAGTGAGCAGCTAAGTTATGAAGAGATATATTAAGAGTGTGGAACATGACTAAAAACCACCACTCGGTGGCATTCATCCCCGTTACAAGTAGCGGGGCCTTCTGCCACGTATCTATAAATATCCGTTCCAAACGTCCGAGAGATGTTTTAAATGAGATCAAGTGGCGCGGCTACCCGATGCATGAATGCACGATCTACTACCTGCACAGAGGTGCACCCAACGATACCCGGATCGTTAGGGGCTTTGAGATCACAAGTCTTGGAAATTCGTTCTTCACGCTTGAAAACAGCTCCAGTATCCCGTACCACAGGATACAGAGGATTGAGTATGGGGGCGAGGTCGTCTACCGTAAGGGGCAGGGGCAGGGCGGGGATGGGTCAGCCTAGTCAGGTCAATACGATCCGGATCACAGTGACATAAGGTACGTGGGAGGAGTTAAACGACGAAAAAGGAATTGAAGCCGACAAGAGAATCGCGTTTATTCTTATCCCAGCCCCCGTATCCTCTGTGGTCATGGGTTCGGGATTAAAGACCGGCTAATCGCGGACGGGGCGGGGATGGTAGATACAGCCCCAACTCCATCGCCGGAAAATGCGTCGGTCAGAGACGTCTTCGATGGTATAGAGCCGGATGCGGGCAACGAATTGTTTGCAAGCCACCTGACAATCTCCGGACGATCAAGAGACCGCTCATACCGCCGGGGGATATGCTGTATCTATCCAGTGGAATAACGCAACAGGAGTTAGGCACACGAAAGAAGGGGACCCAAATTTCGGGTGAAGATTACCTGAGTTCAAGCCTGCCAGTAATAAGAAGAAATATGAGGATATATCCAAGTATGAGCGTAGCGAAAGAGATGATCCATGCCCACTTAAGCAGTTCTCCCCTGAGTTCAGGATTGTTCGCATCGATCATGCCTTGATCCGCTTCAGCCGGAAGGTGTTTTCGCGCTCCATCTCTTCGAGGCGCAGTTCGATGAACCGCTCTGCCCCAGAGAGTTCCGGAATCACCTTAAACTCGAGCGCGTTAACCCTCCGCTTGGTCCGCTCGATGTCGTCGAGCAGTTTCTTTATCGCGGTCTCGACCTCGGCAGCAACGATTATCTTTTCAACAAGGGTCTCATGCGCATCAACCGCCTCATCGAGGCAGGAACTCGTACCTATGATACCGTATCCGCGATCGCAGAGGTCTTTTCGTACCTGGGACGATTCGATCTTCGGAACCACCACGCCCATCACGTTCTTGCTCTCGAGTTCGATATTCGGAATATCCTTGAGTGCGAATGCGATCGATTTTATTGCAACAGCGCCCTCTACCGCCTTTGCAAGTCCCATCTTCTCGTTCGCAAGCATATAAGCGGAATCGAGTTCGGATCTAACATTCTTTGCCCTGTGGAGCAACTCAAAAAACTCCAGAATAAGACCGTCGCGCTTCATCTTCAGCAGCTTGTGCCCGCCCTCTGCAAGTTTGATCTTCTTTTTCAGTTCTATGAGTTCGGACCTGGTTGGTTTTATGTCCCGGATCGCCATGATAAGCCTACCTATTTATTATTCGCATATTCCTCGGTTGCAATCCCATGGTTTATAGCACCATGGATAATAACCTTGTTGCTTGCAGCAGGATGCACCTTTGTAACCACAGTGGATCCTCCTGATCGAGACCTGTGTTACATAGACGTTCCCATCCGGGTCGACCGCCACGCCTATCCCGGATTCGTCGAGATCCGATGTTCCGGTATCTTCGCCGGATTCACCATACGCCCATGCGTCAAGGCATGTTTGTAAGAACTCTTCGTAGTCGTATACCGGTCCCGGGACTGAAAGCGTCTGTTTGATGGAGATGTCGAAGTAATATATCCCGCTGTTCTTTAATAAGTCGTCCAACTCGTCACCGCAGTCATCAGTGCCATCATTATCATCATCAAAGTCCCTGCGCGCTGCAAGATCGTGGCTATACGTGCTGGCAACTTCTGCGATCTCATCGTTCTGTTTCAGAGACAAACGTCCGTCACCTGCACGTTCCAGGTTCACCAGATCGAATATGTCCATTTCCATCTCTGTTGAGTCGGGCAATGAAACAGGGGTTTTAAACGGCGCCGGAGAATCGATATCCACCACGGTCCACCAGTCATATTCCTCAACAGACCTGCTGGCGCTCACGGCGTCATAAATATCATTGTATGTTGTATCAGCGATGTAGTATTTCTCAATTGATTTTGGAACGACACGTGCAAGAGTCGGCTCGATGAGAACGCACTTCCCTGATATATTCGCTACGATCCACGCGTGATCTCCAGTGCCTTTTTCATACTCGAATCCCCCGGCAGAGATATTATGTAGCTGATTCCGCGCTCCCGCGGCGATCACGGTGTCAACTCCGTACCCTTCGAGATACCACTCCATAAAAGCAGACATCTCCGAGCAGTCGAAATAATCTTCCTGATACGTGTCCGCAAGGTGCGGCAGGATCTGTATCAGTTCGGATCTATTGGTGATATTGTGCCCTGTGCCCCGGTAATACGGATCCGGGATGTCGCGAACAGGGTCAAAGGTACTATGAAACACAAATAGCAGCAGTAACGCGGCGATAGGGACAATTGCCAGGATAATCATCCATTTTTTCAAGTTCCGTTCCCCCTCCGCATCAGGTCAGAGGATGTACAATCCCTGACAGATTCGCTCGGAGTGTGTAGATGGCATCCACAACCCACCCCCAGAAGAGATTATAGACCCCGAGCACCATCCCGAGCCCGACCAGAATCAGCACAGCCCCTGCGATTCTTCTGATTGCCATACTGTGCCGCGATAGCCCTCTCACATGTCCTGTCAGTGTGCTGGTTGCATACGCAATTCCAAGCATCGGGATTGCAAGCCCGAGCGAATAGATGAACAGTACCGTCCCGCCGTACAGAACGTCGCCTTCAGGTATGACTGTTACCAGGATGCTGCCGATCAGCGGTCCGAGACATGGCATCCAGACGATTCCAAGTGATAGCCCAAGCAGCAGACCCCCCATAAGACCCTCTCCCTGTGTAGTCTGCGGCGCAAGTTGTGGCGCAAGTGCGCTTAACCGGTCAAATACGGGTAGATCGAAGAGCATGACAATCCCAAGTGCAATAATCATTATCTCGGCGATCATCTCCATATATCCGCGATAGGCATAGACGACAGAGCCGAATGCCGAGAATATAACACCCATCGCTGTGAAGGAGATACAGAGTCCGATCACAATCGCCAGAGGTCGCAGTTTACCTCGTTCGGAGGAGTATGCCATGATCGCCGGCAGCAGCGGTAGCACGCACGGCGATAGTACACTTAAGACTCCTGCTCCAAACGCGGCGAGGAGCGAAGGAAGCTGGGGGTCAGTCATAAGCTGTACTTCTGCGCGCTGAAGTGTTAATACTTTGGGGTGAAAGACCGGTCCCCAACCCCACATACGGATGGGCTTATGGAAGAGCCAAAACTTCATGCGTACGGTAGAGATATACTAAAATAGAGTGTCAACAAGGATAATACAAACGAGGTGACAGCATGGAACTGTTAGATGTCAGAGAAAAAATTGAAACAATTGATAAGAAGATACTGAAATTGGTCGCAGACCGCACCGAACTTGCAGGCACAGTTCTGGAGCTAAAAAAGGCAGAAAGAAAGAGAATCGAGGATGGGGGGCAGGAAAAGGTCGTTTTGAATCGAGCTGTCGATTATGCAACCGAACTGAATCTCGATATCGGTTCGATCAAGCAGATCTATGAGATTTTGATCCGGATGAACATCGAACGTCAGCATGAACTGAGTGGTGAAGGAAACTTGCCATAATGTCAAAAATTGCGATAATCCTGGGGGCAGAATCCGATAGGGATATCGCTGACCAGGTAACCGGGGTTCTGGACAGGGGTGGTTACGACTATGATCTTCAAGTCATCTCTGCACACAGAAATCCTGAAAAACTGGACGATTATATCCTGGAGAGCGATGCGCTGATATTTATTGCGATTGCCGGATTGTCAGCAGCGCTGCCCGGTGTTGTTGCTGCAAGGACAGGTAAGCCGGTTATCGGGGTTCCGGTCAGCAAGAAGCTCGGCGGGCTTGATGCACTGCTCTCGATTGCGCAGATGCCGCCGGGCGTTCCGGTAGCCTGTGTCGGAATCGACAACGGTAGGAATGCTGCGCATCTCGCGATAAGGATGCTTTCGATGTGTGACAACCCTTAAGACTACAGAAATCAATAAGTGTTTGCAATCTAATAATTTTAATTAGAGGTACAATATATGGGCGTAAAGAAAAAAATGGTCGAACGTGTTCGGGACCTGATGAGTCAACCCGAAAATATCAGAAACATCGGTATAGTTGC
>JAYELB010000004.1:20609-22608 GCA_034717055.1 Methanobacteriota archaeon | reverse complement strand
CGCAAGCACTAGCAGCACAGCGAGCACGCCCGCGCTGAACATCGTTCGCAAACAAGTACGAGAACCGATCACATAAGCATGTCTTTTCATAACAACCACGTCCAGAGTGCTACTCATCACACATCGCAATCCTATAAATGCTGTTCGGCAGCACAACCCTGCCCGCACCCGCGCACGTCAGATGCATCCGTAAACACCACGAACACCCAAAAATCAGACTCTTATCTAATCAAACATTGTTATCCAACTTTTCATCAAAATATTCATACGCAATAACCTCAAGAACCCCACCGTACCAGTCTCTGGATGCAGCAATCTCTTTTATTGAGTTTAAAGCATCTTCACGAGATAAAACACCAGCACCATGCAGCAAACGTATAACAAATACCGATGTTAACACCTTCACTTCTGCCACAGATTTCATATATGGCAGTGCCCTGACATCATCGGTAATAACGTAATCGCACTTGCAGGTCCCCGCCAGCGATAGGATTTCGGCTTCACCGATGTCGATGTTGTTCAGGTGTTCTGGTAGCAGGGACACCGATTTTACCGCAATACACCCATCTTCAATCAATC
Source organism: Methanobacteriota archaeon (assembly GCA_034717055.1). GTDB lineage: Archaea > Halobacteriota > Methanosarcinia > Methanosarcinales > Methanogasteraceae > Methanogaster_A. The sequence goes on along the minus strand of JAYELB010000004.1, from coordinate 22,029 downwards.
TCAAAAGATCTTTTGCGGATCTGCCATGCACGTCCTTAAATTTGGCGATACCGCTTAGTTCGTCATAGACTGCTGTCGAGATGATGAACCGGACAAGTTTCGAAGCCTGACTGACAAAACCTTTTATTTCCAGCGAGATCAATGCGCTGGTATCTGCCAGTATGATGATCGCGCCTTTAACCTCTTTGCAACCTCATCTGCTTCCAATAACGACTCTAGTATGGTTTCTTTGTATGTTCTGATCCGTTCTGCCTCTTTGAATCCGAGCAAGGTCTTTAAAGATTCGTAACCGATTTCACCTCTGGCGTACCTGGATGCTATATCTCGCTTCAGGCAGTTCAATTCAAGTTCTTCTCTGATGGCATCTGAAATCACATTCTGCAGGTACTCGTTCTCGGTTTCGAAGTGTTCGCTTGCCACCGCTCCGATTTTCATGTACAGATCATCAGGAAGTTCAAGTTCTATTGATTTAACCGACATATTCGAGTCACATTCGTGTAATTGGGTAGATACCTCATAAATATTTGGTGCAAATGATATGTTTTGCGATTCCCATGTCGAAATATTCCTCTCTTCAACGCTTCACCGATACGATCATATCGCCGCATGTATCGTCATGTAGTCCACGCTAGGGTGATGAAAGGATGTATATACTCCAAACTGAACCGGTCCCATTTTTGTTCCATTTTAGTACTGGAGCGAAAGTATATTCCCAAGTGGATTGAACCGGTTGCTACTGGTTTTTTCTTGCACCGTAAAAGAATTGGACTGGTATGGGGTGTTAATAATTGGACTAATGAAACCACTACACTGAACCAATCCCGTTTTTGTTTCGTTTAGTACTTGATGCAAAGATCTTACAAGGGGTGATCACTTATCCGGATTTGTGAAACACGCCGTATTCAGCACGTCACATACCGATTGTCTATTGGGGACGGGGTGACAAAAAAGGAACCAAAATGGCAAGGTTTTGGGATGTGGAACTCACTCGGATATGGGGAGTTTTCATCACCCAGTCCACGCCCGCCGCCGCCATGCCCGCGCACGCAAGCACCAGCACCGCGAGCACGCCCGCGCTGAGAATTGTTCGCAATACGGTTGCGTGTTTCGGTTGTGGGGGACACCTTGTCATAATAATCTACTCCGATGTGCTACATCTCCTACGCACAACACACCCCTATAAAAGCCTTCCGCCCCCTCAAATATCGCCATGCAGAGCCACCACCCGGGCGCCCGCGAACCAGCGTGCAATCAGACAACCCTCGCGGCAATCACTCCCGACTCCGCCACGCTCCGGTCCCGTGACTGCGCCCGCCACAAACTCAAACGTCGCTCCCGCTGCCGTGTCTGCCCACAGGGTACCGCAGCAGCCCCAAGCGCAAAGCCACCACCCGCTGCCGCAAGCAGCAGCACGAGCGCC
>JAYELB010000004.1:12346-20509 GCA_034717055.1 Methanobacteriota archaeon | reverse complement strand
CACGAGCGCCCGTGGCAGGCACGGTATCAGCCAGCGCGCCAGCGATGAGCATCGTTCGCAGAACGTTACGGGAGTCGATCACGAGAATATGCCTGATCATACCAATCACCTCCGGTTACTTGTCATGAACACCACATCACACAAAAGCCTTAGCCCACAACTTCAAGACGTTCCATTATTTTCTGACTACAATAATTTCCTTCGAATTTTGGAACCGTGTCATCCGTGTACCATCGACCGTGCTATATGAGAAACCGCACAAAAGACTTATATCAGGTCAAATTTAGGAATATGTAAAATGATGGAAGTGCAACCCATACAGATAATTGAAGAGGTAGCAAGGGCTCTTAACATGGGTCGTGAGAGATTGGAGATGGAAAGCCTTAAAACATTCCTGGAAAAGGAGTTGATAGGCATAGAGGCAAAGATATACAAAATCGGTGCTAAACATGGGATAAGATCCATCTTTGAGCTGGATGATAAGTTGAAAAGTGGGGCAATTACTGAGGAAGAGATGATGGATGACTTTATGGAACTTGATTATCTGGAATCCAGAAGAGAGGACCTGTTAAAAGCGATGGGGAAAATTCAGTGGCAGATTTAAGCAAACTGAAGAGAATTGTCGATATAGAATACAACGATATAACAAGGGACTCGAGTATCCATCACGATAAGCTCAGAGCGTTCATAAGAGATGGTTCGATAGTGGATATCTGGTTTTCAAAGAAGATACCGGGGCGTTTCTCATATCACTGGGAGAGAAGGCAGATCGATGGGACGATATATCGGCATGACAATTTCCCAGACCCTCGGTGGAAAGAAGTCGCTACGTTTCCTAAACACTTTCATAATGGTTCACAAAATGGAGTACATGAGAGCAAAATAAATGACGATCCAGCCTCTGGTGTTCGTGAATTTATGGATTTTATAAGGAAGATGTTGAAATAAAAACTCCCCACAACTTCTGCCGAGCCCACCTTGATCACAGCCGCTATTCACTCCGGAAAAGTCACTGCAGTCATTCGATACACGTCCATCTCCTCATGACATCCCTGGGACATAATCCGATGCACCCCCCGCCCGCACCGCCACCACATCCGAACCATCGCCAGTCAGCGTGAGCATTTTCGGCACTGTTCACAAATCTAGTGATAGGCAAATTTTCCATTTTATAGTCCAGCATTTTCATTTCTGTCGCATCTAGCCAAAAACCGTAAAATAAGTGATTTAGCAGAAACGAACACATTTCGTAGCCATCTAAGATTGCAGCGCGTCGGTGGTTGAGGAGATTCTGAAAACAGTACTTCACTCCATCACTAGAAAAGTGAACAGTGCCGCCGCACCTGCTGGCACGTTTTTTAGGGAATGCCAGCGGGGTTTTATATCACCCCTTAAGAACCGTCTTGAAGTACTTCAGATACCTCTTTGCCATAATTTCCCTTGAAAAATGCTTTTCGACGCGTCTTCTGCACTCATAAGGATCAATCTCGCTTACCTTATCGGCAACGATGATCTCCTGCATCTCATCCAGCGCATCGCAGAGAAAACCTGTCACACCATCCACTATCTGGTCTGTCAAACCCCCACTTCGAAGCGCGATCACAGGCGTTCCGCAGCACATCGCCTCTGCGGCATGTAGACCGAATATCTCCATGAACGGGTACATCGGAAGTGAGATCACGGCTTTTGCGTTCTGGAGAAACTCTATCTTCTCTTTGTATGACACGGTGCCATGATACCGAACCTGAGTGTCGTTGCATCGGGATTTTACGTTTTCGACGTATTCCTGACTGATAACGAAACGATCTTCGCCGCATACATCCGCGCAAGCGCCCGAATCCTTCATCAATTGAACGAACTCAAGACATCCTTTCTCGCGGCAGATCCTGTTGGCAAACATGTAGCTACCCCCTTTCTCGGATTTGAATGGATACAAGTCGGTATTTATGCCGTGCGGGATGCATTTACAGGGCCTCCCAAGATAATTTGAGACGCTCATTGCATGAGCACGGGATGCTGCGATGAAATGTGAGTTGTCAGGTATCCGCATGGATCTAGTCCATTCACACGGCGCATGAAATACATGGAAGATGTTTGCACCGGGGTGTGCCATTCCATAATCATATATCGGATCAAATTTGGTATTATCAATGATGACCTCATAATCATCCAGATATTTCTCATAAATTCGGTATGCTTCCGCTTCCCTAGCAACCCAATCATGATGCATATCCTCTGACTCCTCCAAAGTCTCTATGACCTTTAATTTCGGGAGGTTCTCAGGAAAGACCGAACCTTTGCAACACGCGACAGCAACCTCCTCAATCTCATCGAATTTGGCGAGCGATGTTGCCAGATCACCTACAACAAGTTCAGTTCCCCCATATTTCCTGAAATCAATCATCTTTTCCGCAGACGAAATGATAAATATATTCATTTGTAACCGATTATCCCAAACACAATGTTTTTAATTCCGCTCTTGTCCAGTACATCCTCTTTCTCCAGTGGAAATCTCACCATGACTTTCGTATACTTCCCTTTGATAATCTCGGTCGTCACGTCAGCTTTGACACCGTTGATGATTGCGCTTGGGTGATCTGCAATCACCGGAACAACGACACCGAAATCCACGCTAATGACGTTACCTTCGTTTCTGATACTCGCCACGACCTCATCACCATCCCATTTTAACTCAAAGTATAATAAACTTTCGCCGACCGCAAGTCTACTAACCGATATGCCCCAGTCTCTGGTGAGGTACGGACAGATCGTGACACTTTCCGGAGCGTGCGGCGTAACTCCGAGAAGTCCGCGAACAACGGTGTGCAGATAGATCGTTGCAGACCACGCTTGGATGAAGCATCCGGCAGGGTCTTCTTCCCCGGATGACTCAGGTGCCATATCTCCTGACAGGACCTCCTTGAAGTACAACTTGGAGAACCGCTGCATCTCGGTCATCTGGTGCGTCTTTAAGAATCCTTCCTTGAAATTTCCATGGGAAAACTCGGAATACGCAACCCAGCCAGTAACAAATGGCCAGACACCGCCCTTCTGGTAACTTTGCCCGTCATACTCGGGATCGCTTCTTGCACGAGTCCTGACGCCCCATGATGTCGTGAACTCGTCACCCTCCATCCATTTAAGGATGCTTTCCGCTTTATCAGGTTCGATGATATCGAAAAATACCGGAATGACAGCGTTTACTGTCATATCCTTCTTCAGCGTACCGTCCGGCTGTATTGTGTCATACAAAAACCCGTACGCTTCGTCCCAGTACCGTTCTACAATGAGCGATTTGAGTTCGCTGTATCGCCCCATACACACATCTGCGAGATCGTCGTCACCGAACTCACGTGCAATCTCTGCCCCGCACTTGAATGCATGCCCGAATATCGCCTGAACATCGACCCCCGACTTTCCCCGGAAGTACGAGTCCATCCACTGTATATCGATAAGAAACCCCTCGGGCCCGTGCTCGATCAAACCATCGCCGTCGCGGTCTGCCATCATGCACCAGCCAAGTGCCCTTACCATATTGTCGTAGAGATACCTGACAAAATTCTTGTCCCCTGACCATCTGTAATAATCATAAAGCGCAATCACAAAGAGAGGAGTCGCATCGACGCTGTAGTAGTAGATCGATCCATCCATCCTAACCTCATGTGGAATCTCTCCCTTGTAGAATGGAACCCTCACCGCGTCCTCGCCATCAGTCTTTGCCTGAAACCGTGCAAGCAGCGCGAGCGCAGATTGTGATGCCTGAAAGTCTCCTATGCAATTACTTCCAAATATAGTCCATGCGATATCCCTTCCAAAGTATATGGGAAAATGCGGCAGCCCGGCCATGAACCCAAGACCATATCCGTGCTGGTAGTGTTTCAGAAGCAGCATCCCGATACTCGAACGGACGAAAGCATCATCGACATCCTTAATCCCTGATTCAAAGCGCAATACCGTCTGTAGATAATTAGCATACGCGTCTATCGTGACGCCCAACAGTTTCCGGGTTGAACCGATCATCTCCTCATACTCTTCGATCAAACTGTGGTAGGTCGCATCGCCACCAGCCAGCACAAACCTGATCTCAATCGTGTCGTCTGCATCGATCTCGATCTTGTAGCTCATGATGGAACTGCCAACACAGTGAACCCTAGGGCCTGGAAATCCGTCATGGTTCTTGTAGTCGTTGATATCGTCGACATCGCAGCACACATACGCAGGTTCACGATTCGAACCAAAGAGCAGCATCCAGTTTGGTCGCTTATGATGGCGTACAAGGATCATCCTCCTGCGCGCATCATACGTTCCGAGGTATTTCTTCTCCTTCCACACATCCCCGGTCTGTTTCAGTTCCCATTCGAGATTTGTGACCGGATTTGCTATGAAATCAAACGTTACCTTTGTATCCCCCCTGTTCTTGATCTCAAAGATCCAGCAGACTCCTCTTTTGAATTTCGGAACGAAGACTCGCTGATCTATGGATAGTTCTCCGATCTCAAACTTTCTCTCGACATCGCCGCCGAATGCAAACTCTCGGCAGAAGTCAGGCAGCCAGTCGATCGGTGTCCCATCATCGCGAGCTATGCCAAAGTTCACAGCATCCGCGATCTTAAGCGGCAGGTTCCAGATGCCGTTCCATCTGCCTTCGAATCTCCCGTTTTTATGACCAATGACATAAACCCTCAGACCGGTAGTGAGAACATCTGATTCAAATGCTCCTATTTCACGCCATTTCATCGTTTCCATCATTGAATACTCCCGATTCAGAATTACCGTGTAAAAGTAGTAGTGCTTCCATATTATCTCTTTGTGAAGTTTGACGTTGCAGGGCACAGGTATCACCAGTCGGGTTTAACAATTCCGGAGCCCCATATCAGAGACCATGCGAACCATCAGCTGGGATAACGGTACGATAACCACAATAGACCAGACCCTGCTTCCAGCGGAATACAGGGAGATCGAATGCAAAACCGTGCATACCCTCTGCGAGGCAATCATTTCGCTTCGCATACGGGGTGCGCCCGCGCTCGGTGCTGCCGGTGGCTACGGGGTCGCACTTGCAGCGCATACAGGTACTGCAGGTACGCTTTCAGAGTTCATGCACGATCTTGAGATCGAAGCAGACCAGATCAGAAGGACGAGACCGACTGCGATCAATCTTACGTGGGGTATCGATCGCATGATTGCTGCTGTTAGAAGAGCAAGTAGCATCGATGAAGCGAGGAGAATCGCACTTTTCGAGGCAACCGCAATCGCTGATGAGGATGTTGAGCGAAACACGCAGCTTAGCAGACACGGCGCAGCACTACTCGATGATGGCGATACCGTGCTAACGCACTGTAATGCAGGTAGACTCGCGTGCGTGGATGTTGGGACTGCACTTGGCGTGATCCGGGCGGCGGTAGAAGAGGGAAAGAAGCTATCTGTCATCTCGTGCGAGACCCGCCCGCTCAATCAGGGAAGCAGGCTCACGGTCTGGGAACTGATGCAAGATAGTATACCAGTCACCCTGATCCCGGATTCTGCCGCAGGCATGATGATGCGGAAAGGAAAGATTGACAAGGTGATCGTTGGCGCGGATCGGATCACGAGGGATGCGGTCTTTAACAAGATCGGGACGTATACTCATTCGGTGCTTGCAAAAGAGCATAAGGTTCCGTTTTATGTTGCGGCACCGATCTCTACGTTTGATCTTACCGGGCTTGAGCGTTATGTCACAATCGAAGAGCGGGATCCTGGTGAACTGCGACGCATCAATGATGTGATGCTTGCGCCAGCAGATGCAGCGGTGTACAATCCCGCGTTCGATGCAACGCCGGTGGAGAACGTTGCTGCTGTTATCACTGAAGACGGGGTGGTGTATCCTGCTGAATCCGAATCGTGGAATGACCTCTTTTCTTAGATTCCTTCTCTGTATATTAGGCCGATTGCCCTGTATTGGAAGATGAGTATATATGGCATTATCACCAGAAGATGCACTATAAATCCCAAAATCGGAATAATTGCGACGAGCATCCCAACAACTGACAATAGCATTGCTATAACGATAAGAACAATATACCAGATAATGTATCTGCCCCAACCGATCGATCCGATTATGTGCAGAATCTCACCGAATCTGAATGCTGCCCCAAGTTCGCCTGTATGCGCCATATTTGCGATTCCCATGTTCGCAATAACCGATATGAGTATCATCAAGAGAACCCCGAGTGAAAATAACCCAGACCCCGTTACAATGGCAATAACGGCTGCGCCGCCACCCATCGCATCATAAGAAGGGATCGAAGCGATAGCTGACATTATACCCACCCCCATCAGTATCCAAGGTATCAAGAAATATCCCATCATCGCAACCATGCATTTCAACCCATCTACAATCATTGTGCCCAACTCATCGAATGCTGGCGGTTCAGTCCCCCCCTCTACCGATTTCCCAATCACCCTCAATGCATACCCAATCACTATGAATAATGGTATGATCAGGATCGAAAATAGCAATGATATGCCAAGCACAACAACTCGTTTCAGGTTTTTCGAAGGGTACCCCAACGAATCGCTAAATATATCTCCAATGTTCATGTATACACCTCTTGTTCTATTTTCCTCGCAATCTTACAAGGATTAAATACGTGTTGGTTTCATAACACATATATTTACCTATCCCTGCACCTCCTACTGTGGTCTTGGCTTTGTGGTTACTACGAGCCCCACACAGAACCGGACACGAAGTTTCCCTTATCCGGCAATCACCATAACATATAAATAGCAACCACTCGATGATCCTGATATGATTGCACCCACCACTAAAAAAGCTGCTCTTGTGTTATTTTTGGTGGCGGTTATAGCGGTTGCACTGGTGGTGTTCGTCAATGCCAGCAAAGATAAAACGCAACAGCAACCCGATCCGTTTCGTTTCCGCTTTTACGGGAATATTAGCATCGAAGGCGCGCCTGCGCCTGCGCAGACCCATCTCCTTGTAAAGATCGGGGACACTATCTGTGGTGGTACGGACATCACTGCACCTGGGCGGTACGATCTCAATGTATTCGCGCATCCCGATACCGAGGACTATGTCTCGTTCTGGATACAAACGCCATCGATGGAATGCGCAGTGCCAGTGGACCAGAAACGGACGCTTCCGATGAGCCGGGAGTGCTCACTTGACCTCACAGTTGCAACCGGAGATTCCGATCACACAATTTTGCAGACGGAAAGGTCCGCTGACCTGCAACCCGCATCACCAGCGGCAACCCCCAATGCCAGCATATCAGTCAATAACACAACAGCTCCCGCGCAAGGATATGATCCTATGCTGCGGGATGTGGTGATCAGCGAGATCATGTGGGATGAGAAGGAGTATATCGAGCTATATAGCACGATCGATCGCACCATCTACATCGGAAACTGGACGATCACAAGGGGTGTTGGGGCGGTCAATGACACCATCGATATCACAATCGAACCGGGTGCGATCATAGCATCACATGGCTATTACCTGATCGCGGAAAACGATGCCACGACCTGCGAACCGGATCAGATCTCAAACATGGTACTCAAAAAAAGCGGAGAGGTTCTGCAACTCTTTGGTGGCGTTCCAACGATCTCAGAGAGGATCGATATCGTGAACCGGGATGGGAACTGGTTTGCCGGAAAGGATGATGCTGTCGGACAGTCTATGGAGCGAATATCACCAGTGGATGGCACAAATCCGGATAACTGGCACACATCACTGGGATATGAGTGCGGGCGCATCGGAACACCCGGGGTTGCGAATTCCATCCCGGACAAGACTCCTCCGAATATAACACTTGTCAACGATTTTATCGGCGTGAATGATGATATCATGTTCTCTTTCAATGAACCGATCGATATACCCACATTCTTCATATCAGTGGTCGGCCCTTACCATGGCGTGATACTGAGGTACACGATCACCTGTGGCGGATCCGGACTGGGCGCTTCATTCGAGCCGGACAATCCGCTTCAGGTCGGGGCATACAGCGTCCGTGTGAAATGCAGGGATCCGTCCGATAACCTTGCAGAGCAGGACTTCGTTCTGACAGTCGTGGATTCGGGTGAACCCATACCCACCCCAACAGCCTCCACTACACCTACCCCCACTCTTACGCCTACACCTACCCCCACTCTTACGCCTACACCTAC
>JAYELB010000004.1:0-12246 GCA_034717055.1 Methanobacteriota archaeon | reverse complement strand
TTGCAGAGCAGGACTTCGTTCTGACAGTCGTGGATTCGGGTGAACCCATACCCACCCCAACAGCCTCCACTACACCTACCCCCACTCTTACGCCTACACCTACCCCCACTCTTACGCCTACACCTACACCCACACCCTCGTCCGCTCCAAAGATCGTGATCAACGAACTGATGCCAAACCCGATAGGGACAGATCGTGGAAACGAGACCACGGAACTGTACAACTGCGGCGATGAGTCGGTCGATATCGGCGGATGGGCTCTTAAAAACGAGGATGGCGCCATATATAATATTCCAGCAGGCACGACCATCAAGCCGTACGGATATTACATGACAACGAAGGTACAACTTGACAACAGCGACGGGCAGGTACTTTTGTACTGCAATGACGAGGAGGTCGACCGCAGCATCAAATACACGCATTCGACAGAAGGGCTTTCGTGGCAGCGGCGAATCGACGGGAGCGATACCGACAGCGATGGTGACTGGATCGAGCGTGATTCCACTTTTGGGCTGTCTGGGTGACCGCAGGGGGTGGCGCAAACCTTGAGGGTTGGGAGCTGCGCACAGTTGACTTGGACGTATATTGCTGCTGGTAATTCGCGAGTGCAAGCGTCTCGTAGGCGAATTGTGCTGCATGTGTGTTGTTAAGCACCCATGAGATCCACCTGTGCGCGGTAGCATCTGCTTACTATCTTTACCCAAGCGCACTTACTCGAGTATTGTGGGGGCGTCCACATATAAAACCACGAGATTAACACAGAAATCTTGTGAAAATCCGTGTAACCTTGTGGTTCCTACCACATAGTATCCGAGCATGTTCTGCCCAACCACCATTTCGCGCGCATAAGCGATTCGTTCACTTGTGTATCTCATTTTTTTGGTCAATTAAAGCACGCTATGTGGGCATATCTTTGGTAAAACATGGGAAATAAAACTAATCGGATACAAAAAAATAATACAGGATTTCACATCTTTTATCGGCTGTATGCAGATGACCTGAGAAGTGCCCAATGCCTAATGTTACAGGAATTCCCATGTTTAGGGGGGGGTTGTTGTTCCTCCTTAACCGAACACCGATGAATTGTGCTGGGACCAAAGTTGCTTGGACACTACCGCTACTGCAGAATGAGCGAAGCATGACGCATGGGACGAAACGGATAGATGTGGACACGTCTTACCGAAGAGTTCTTCACCCGACCCGGAACTGGAAGGTCTGGCGCTGTGACTGTGTGGTGAGCTATATGCAAACTCTGTGGCCACCAGGTAGGATACTCAGACAGTTGAATAGTACACTCAAAGCCGCCACACACCAAACATTTATAGGCGTATCGCAGCATATGAACTTGATGAACAAGGAGGCGTTAACACTCCAGGTTATCGAGATCTTGAGCAAAGCCGGTTTTACGATCTCGGATCGGTGCAATATCCGACCTCGAAGTTTTGATCTGGCTGCGCGGCGTTGTAACATCCTGTTGTTACTCCGCGTACTCTCAAACATCGATGGGCTGAGTGCCGAGACTGCGCGGGAGATGCGGCATCTCTCCGGTTTTCTGGATGGAAGCCCACTTGTCATAGGGAGCAAGTCGCGTGATCAGACGCTTGCGAACGGTGTGACGTATTTCAGATACGGCATCCCGTCGATCAATCCTGAAACGCTCTACGATTGTTTTATCGAGGGCATTCCCCCGCTGGTTCATGCCGCACCGGGTGGACTCTATATCAATATCGATAGCGAACGCCTGAAAAGCATCCGCACCGCCAATAATATCTCGCTTGGGGAACTTGCATCCGAACTTGGGATATCGCGGAGAACAGTCAGCAGGTACGAGGACGGGGGGATGGACGCGTCGATCGACGTGGTGCTCCGTCTCGAAGAGATCCTCGATGCCGAACTGGTCTGCCCGATCAAGCTACTCTCGACAGAAAGGGACCTAACTAAACAGGATCCTGCGCCGGAACCGTCAGAACAGTCCGAACCGAATGAAGTTTCGTTACTGCTCACACCGCTTGGATTTTTCGTATTTCCTGCGAAACAGGCACCTTTCAATGCCATATCCAACGATAGCAGAGATAATAACATTATGCTGACCGGGTTTAGCACGTACAACCGGACGATGGTGAGAAACGCCCGCTTGATGAGCAGCATCTCATCCGTTGCAGGAACCAGATCTGTATACATTGTGAAAGGGACGTGCAGACATACGCAGATCGATGGAACCGTACTGATCGAAGAGAGTGAATTCGAAAGAATCGATGACCTTGATGATGTCATACGACTCATTCAGGAGAGGAATATCGATAGAGGAGATACAACATGAAAGAAATCAAGATAATAATGATAATCCTTCTGGCAGTTGCCGCATGTGCGTGCATCGTGCCAGTCGAGCAAGATGTACCGACGCCAACACAGACTCCCGCCCAGACGCCAATACCGTCGCAGGGCATCACAGACCGGATTCCTACAGAGAATCTACCCGGAACGTTCAAACTGATCGCACTGGTTGATGAAAACACGCCAGGGTCGATGAACATAACCGAAGAAGCACTGTCAACGATCGCTGGAAACTTAAGCGTCGGAGAGATAAAAGCAGTTCAGGGGGTCTACGACTTTGAAGCTAAGACCTATTCAGTCTCTGTAACTGCCATCGAGTGCACCGATTCAGTGAATGCCGCGAATGCTGTTGAGAACTACAAGAACAACCCGGATTTTGCAAAGCCCCCGTCACGGACAGTCTCTCGATTCGGGATGGTGACGTTTAACGAACACGAAGCGACCGAGGTTCGGAGAAGACCACTTGGAAGCGATGACATAAGATACGGTTATGTCTGGTCAAACGGCAACTTCGTCTTCATCGTTGAGCCTGGGACCGACGACAGAGTGGCGAGTATGAAACTGGCTGAGATGACCGGATACTGACAATATGATTCGATTGCATGAATGAGAATAAATTGGCAGAGATAACCCCCAAAGTAATGATTCCAATCATTCAGATACGATTTGGATGCTATGAGAATGAATCGCAACGAACGACTACAATCCATCTGCAGCCATAACCGCAGAGTTGTGCGATAGCGCGGTCAATGATGCCGAAACAGTCCTTGAAACATACAAAAATTTCGTGGGAGAGTTTTAAATGGGAAAAGAAGAGATTGTAGAATTGGTCAGAAGTGAAGTAGCAAAGGAATTTGGAGAAGAACGAATAAAGGACATAGAATACTTTGGGACTTATGAAGGTGAAGATCTGAACGTGAGAGTCCGCGTAGAGGGTTTAGCAGATCGCGATGAAGGTTATAACGTACATGGTAGATTGTTTGATAAGTTCCTCGAACTTGGAATCAATGTGCTGCACCCTATAGCCAGGGCATGATAGCGATAATAACTAAAACAGGAGGCTACAAATGAAGAAAACCATAATAATACTGATGGTACTGCTACTTGCTGCCTTTTCCGGATGCGTCGAAAGTCCGGAAGAAAACGCTGTGAAAGAAAATGAGGCCGGAGACGCAACTATGACGCATCTCCGTGTCGGATACCAGCCAAGCACCCACCAGATCGCTGAGATGGTTGCAATGGAGAAGGGATGGTGGAAAGAGGATCTCGCAGAGTTCGGGATCACGAAAGTTTCTGACAGCGAGTTTCCATCAGGTCCGCCAGAGATGGTTGCCATGATGGGCGGTCACCTCGATATCGCGTACGTTGGCGCTGCGCCGCCGATCACCGCGATCGCACAAGGGCTCGATGCGAAGATCGTTGCTGCTGTGCAGACCCAAGGATCCGATCTTGTACTCAGGCCGGAGATCAGCTATACCACACCATCCGACCTTAGTGGGCTTACGATCGCAACGTTCCCGCCGGGGTCGATTCAGGACACCGTGTTCAGGAAATTCCTGATAGATAATAACGTCAGAACTGGTGATGTTGTGATCAAGGAGATGGGTCCCGGTGACGCGATGACTGCGGTCACAGCAGGAGCGGTGAATGGCGTCTTCCTGCCGCATCCGGGTCCGGCAGTGATCGAGATGGAAGGTAACGGCAGAAGCGTTGTCAGTTCAGGTGAGATGTGGCCGGATCATGCGTGCTGCTGCCTGCTTGTAAGCGGTGAACTGATCAGGGAATATCCCGAGATGGTCAAGCAGATCATCAGGACGCATATCAAGGCGACTGAGTATCTCAAAGGGAACCAGAACGAGTCTGCCGAGATATTTGCAAATAAGACCGGATACGATCTCGACAAGGTCAAGTATTCCTTCGAAACGTGGGATGGTGAATGGATCAGCGATCCACACCTTGAGATCAACAGCACCCTTGAATTTGCGAAGGTTCAATACGATCTCGGAAATATCGACACAATGCTTACCGAGGAGGATCTCTTCGATACGAGATTCTATGATGCTGTGACAGGGGAGTGATCCCCTTTTTGTTTCTTTTTGCGCTAACCTGAAAACCCGTTTCACCACGAAATTCGCAATCTCTGTGTTTTGTGGAGTTACAGAACCTGTCCGCGAAGAAGTTAATTTTGTTCGGGTTAATTATATACGGTTACTACGTGCTCACCGAACAATAAAGTAGCAAAAGTACAGCTTGAGTAACTCGTGATATGAACCACAAGATTACATGGATTTTCACAAGATTTCTGTGTTAATCTTGTGTAATTTCGTGATTTTATATTCTAATATTCACACAATTTTGGGTAAGTACTAGCAAAGTTATCTGATGGTACTCCACATCCATGACATCCGTACAATTTGCTTATTCGTATCATTCACAATCCATTTTACGCTTTTATCACGTATGGATAGATGAGAGGGTGATACGAATTTTAACAGGTTATTTTCTGGCAAGCCCTAACTGTAACAAGTGAAATGTACAACGTTTCGATGCCCATGCTATCGATCCCCGGTCTTCGCTAGTTCGAGGCGCTGCCCTTTGACTATCAGCTTATCCGACCGTCTTGCAATGCTTCTTATGAACGTCGAACTCAGGTCAAAGACCCTGGACAGTCCTGCCATAGAGCGGTTGCCCTTGAAAACCTCCTCTTCGATCGACTTGATCATATCGGCAAGCTCCCCATCACTCTTGAACGTGATCATGATCAGGTCGCTCAGATCCTTGATCGAACACTGGAAATTTGCATGTAACTTCGAATATGATACCGCATATTCCTTGTCTGGGGTTTTCCCGGGTTCTGGCATCCTCCACTGACTCTCAATCAACCCGCTCTTCCTCAGGATCACGAGACTCGGTTTGATGTCTACGCCGATGCGCTCTGTAAGTTCCTGCTCAGTCATCCACCCCTCTGATAACTCATCAAAGACGCTTTTGTGTATGCTTGAACCAAATGTCCGCAGTAATGGTACCAGGTCGGAAGGGTCGTTTACGAGTTTTGTCCGTTTCCCCATCTGTGTCGTCATGGTGCACTAGGTCCTTGCCAGATTGTCCAGAAACGCCTTTGCCTCAGTCTCATCACCGTGCACGAAAATAAGTCTCATCTCATTGTTCAGTTCAATCACCATCTTATCAAAGAATTTCTTTTTGGCGTGGACCCTAATATCATTTTCGGTGTA
Source organism: Methanobacteriota archaeon (assembly GCA_034717055.1). Lineage (GTDB taxonomy): Archaea > Halobacteriota > Methanosarcinia > Methanosarcinales > Methanogasteraceae > Methanogaster_A. The sequence goes on along the minus strand of JAYELB010000004.1, from coordinate 6,679 downwards.
CATGCGTGCATCGTTACTGTAATATATACTATGCCCGCCTTCGATACGGAAGACTTTAAAACCCATCTTCGCAAGAGTATCGGTGACCGATTCTATGGAGATCCTATCCTCATACTGTCTTATGATCATATATCCCTAAATATTAGTATATCGGATCAAGATCTTCGATATGCGAAAATGCGTTGTCGAGTTGGTTTTTTGACTTGTCCCGCATCTCCTTCTCGAACCGAATTGCATCTGCCGCAGTGGCATACAATTTTTCAAGTTCCGGGACCGAGTTTAGCGTAAATAGTGACAAAACTCTCGGTCTGCCTCTCTGGAGAAGAACCCCTTTGAAGACTTGCCCGATCTCGGTAGACAGTTCTTCTATGGTCTTGGTGATCATATCGAGATCAAGATATTTCTTGTCGCCTTTGATGATCAGCATCGCACGCGCACCTTCCTTGTAGACGTTTGTCGGGAATAGAAGTCCACTTGGCTTGAAACTTCCAAGAATCGCGGATTTGATTGTACTGTCCTTGGACGCCTCGTAAAATCCCATGGTTCCGATGCCGATTCCGCCGTTCATTACGGTCTTGAGATCGCCAAGGTCGGTGACCATCAACATCTCGCTGTTAAGTGCCTCTATAAGGAAGAGCAAACGCCGTGCGGTCGTGGTGTTAATCTTGTCATAAGCGGATTTGATGTCGCCTGCGTACTTCTTCAGATATTGATTATCCACGAGCAGCACTCCGGACGGTCTCTCGTCTATAACGTCTTTCAGGCAGAAAGCAGCGTTTTGCAGGAAGATAGATCCCTCTTCCCTGAATGGAAGTACCGTAATACAGAGTATCGGGGCGTTGGTATATGTCTCTTTCAATTCGCGTACGAGAAGCGGTGCAAATGATGAGCCGCTCCCGCCTGAGGCAGACGTTATGATAAATATGAGATCGAATGTCCCTCTTTTATCGATCTCACTCATGATAATCTCCTTATTATCCTCAAACACTCGCTTCCCGATGGTTCGATTCGCGCCGACGCCGTGCAGATGTGGGACGTGCAACCGATCCTTCGCACGCGTATCCACAAGTCCCTTTAAGTCATTGATCGCTGTGTTGATCGCAATCGTCTTGACCGATGCCGGAAACTTCTGGCGCGTGTAGTATTTCGCAAATGTACCGCTGCGTCCGAATGCCTCACGGTTCATTGCATCAAGTATCCGATTTCCGCATTGCCCCAGTCCAAGAACTAATATGTTAAGCATGGTCACATCTCTTTTAATAAGAATATTCTCTGCGTCGCTTTATGATCCATAACAGTATTAAGAGTATCGGAATCGCCGCAATAATATATATATAATACTTTTCCAAACCTGACTTCTCTGTCCGGAACTCGAAAACGGCGGTCGCCTCCTCGTCTGCCCACATCACCTTCATCTCAACCACATGCTTGCCTTCCTCGTTTGCGACCAGTGTAACCTCGTACTCCTCACTCTTATCCGGCTTGATCGATTCGTATACCGGTTCCAACTCGCCGCCTTTCACCAATCGCACACCGGTGGGCAGATCTCCTTTGACATAGACCTTTTCAGAGGTGGCGTTCCCGACATTCGTGATCGTAACAACCATCAGGATGTCATCTCCGCAGGTCACGACGTAGTCGATCGGATCGATCGAGATCGTCAGTTCCGGCAGCAGAACTTCCTTGGCTAGGATCTCAAGTACGCTGGACTGTGACTCTGTCGAATATGAATCACCAGACTCACCCTTGTAGTTCAATACTGACGCGGGCATCTCGCGCGTCCCTGGCTGTACATCATCCCCAATCTTCAGATCGTACTCGATCCTTTCAGTTGCTCCTGCTGCTATATCATCGATTGTGGTCGGGCAGCCATCCTTGTACGTCTTCGCAATCGTGCCCTCGTCGAGCATAATATCTGTTGCAGTGCCGTTTCCCGAGTTCTTGATTGTGAGCGTGACCTTGACGGTCTGACCGACTTCTGCCGAATTCGGATCGATCGTTCTTGTGATGGTGAGTTTCGGGACGGTGACTGCTTCGGTTTCTACTTCGCCAGCATGCCGATAGGTGACGTATAGCGGTTTTGAGCTTTCTATCACAAACGAGGCACCATTGGTGAATGCGTAATCGAGCGTAACCTTTATTGTCAGACCAGTACCGCTTGTGTAGCTGGCAGGGATGTCGCCCTTATATACTTTTGTTGTTGTACCGACTGAGTCTTGAGAACTGTAAAACCAGACCTCTGCATACGAAATTCCGACTGTACCGATATCTCGCACCTCGATGTAGATATCATTGTTCAGTACTACGTATTCATTCACTCCTATAGTGACATTGGTGGTCTCCTCCTCGCCCGCGGCAGTCATCGGAAGTACCAGCATGAGAAGAGCAGCGACCGCCACAACAATCAAAATTCTACAACCGTTCATCGATACTAACCTTTGCATGTATCTGTTTTAAACCTTGTGAACCACAGCCACCTGAATCACGCGTATCTTCTCCTGAGCAGGTACACAACAGCAACCATGCTTAGCACCCAGTGCCCTCCCGGGCCGGCAGCCTCGGCAGCACCTTCGTCCGGAACCTTACTTATCCCACCAGTTCCCGGTTCTAAAGTCCGGTTGTCCTGACATGCGAAGAAGCACGCTGTTCTAGCAACCATCTTTGCATACCCATAATCAACTATCCGGTCAGTATCGGATGTCGCGAGTACTTCTGCATGCTCATAAGCGCTCGTGGCGAGAATCGGCTCTGCCCCACCATCTCTTGCAGCGAGGATGGCCGACATCGCATCCCTCCCGCTCTTGTTCACCTTCTCATCGATATCAGTGCTGCCTACACCTACAAGCTCGATCGCGGTTCCCGCCATCACCATCGCATGCAGCGAATCGTAGATCGCACCGGCATAGTATCCCGTACGAAGTTCCCTTCTGGCGCGGGATAGGTCGCCTGTCGCATCCGAGATCCACGATCGACTCTTTCCCGACTCACCGGTCAGCATCTCGGCATAAGCGAGTATCGACGTGGATTGGCTGTAGTATCTTCCTGCACGATCCTTGAGCAGATCCTCCGGAATGTCCGCACCTCCGCCGATGCGTGAAAGCGTTGCCCACCACTTCGCGGACCGCGCCCGTTCCATCGCAAACGCAAGCAAGTAGATCGTATCGTCCGCGCTCTCTGCATGGTTTGCCCAGTCCAATCGCTCTTTCGCTATCGTAAGTCTCGATTCTGCCGCGCCTACCCCCTCTAAAACCCCATTTTCCAATCTCGCTTTTGAAACGGCAATCTCTGCATCTGCTATCTCGTCCTCTACGCAGACTGTAAGATTAGAGAGATACCCGTCCTTGTCAGGAGAATCAAGATACTGGGAGTACCATCCGATACGACGCAGCTTGATCATCGTACCGAAACTCCGGCTCATGGATGCATAGTAGTTTCCCATGTCGTAATCGTTCTGTGAATCCTCAATCACCTGAATCTGGCTATCAAGCGCATTCTTAAGTCCTTGGCCCACGATTACACCGGTCTCATTATACTGCGCTCTCGTCTCGTCCAGCAATGTAAGAGCAAGCGGCTGCATCGCATCCAAGTATTCTTGGGTCTGTACTTCGCCGGTCAGTACTATCACCGGGATATCGTTACCCGTGTATGTGTAAATCGCGTCTCTTATGTCGTATATCTCCCTGACCTCGACTCCTTGCGCCGATCCGAGTTCTATAACATCTGTAGTGACCAGTTCATCGCGGATCGCGGCAAGGGGATCATCTTGTTCTATGACCTGCACGATCTCCGTAAGATTTCCCTGTCCCGGTGGTATCAGAAATGTGTGTGCGCCGTGTCTTATGGATACGTTTAATTTTGCAGGTATTCCTCCGACCGCACCGATCGATCCGTCCGGGTTGATCATGCCAGTCATGATGACACCAGGGTCGACAGTCCAGTTCTCAAGCGCTGCAACAGTGGCAACGGTCATTGCCGCGCCTGCCGAGGGTCCGCCGATCACTGGTGAGTCTGCGCGTATCACATAGAAGAAGTCGTGGGATTCGGGATCGGTGCCTGTGATGTCGCATGCCACCATCGATGATAACCTGGCGGATCCCTGCATATCGACCTGCGCAAACGGCTCAGTGTCGACGAAGACGTGCCCGGTGCCGTCTTCCACCCAGACCGTTAGATTCGTGAGCACGCCGATCTCTTCGCTTGAATATACCGCGGGAAGCATGACCGACACCGGCGCAGCCGATGTGCAGGGGATGCACGACAGGAGGATTGGAAGTATCGGAAGTATCAGGATTAGGTGCTTCTTTTCCATCAGAAGTTTATCCATTGCTGCCGATATAAAGATGGTGGCTTTTGAGGGCTACCCTTCTGCGCGGTGTTTGGATCAGAGATCAAGGATTACACGAATTTGTAAATCCGGGAAATGCCGGAGTTGCGAATAGATACTGCGTATGTGTTTAGCTGGTGTGAAAAAACCGCGAGATTACGCGAGATTACACAAGATTAACACAGAAATCTTGTGGAAATCGGTGTAATCTCGTGGTTAGCCAAACATGTACGATACTGCAAAAGTACCATCACAACCCAGGCTTTAAGTCACCTCTTGAAGGATCATGAGCACGTCAAGAGATGTTACGATTCCATCATCGCTGATGTCGGCTGATCGATCCCGCCCGCCACTGGCTGCGATTTGAAGTGCTATGCATGCGTCTGTGGTGGTGATCATGCCATCGTTGTTGAGGTCGCCTTTTGTGGCTGCCCTGTCTTGCACCCATTCCACTGAGTTCACAACCAGCCTCTCCATCGTCTCCGGGTCTGTGATGCTGTCGATAGAGAAACCATAGTATACGGTTCTTGGTCCTGTGCCATCATAGATGATTATCGCGGATCCGCCATCCGGCCAGTTCGCAACACCAATGCCATCCGTAGGCGTTAATGAGTCCGGGTACGGGCATCGGGATCTGTTCAGGTGTATGTCTGGTATGCCCGATAGTATTTCATGAGTTCCTGGTATTATTTCGGCTTCATCGTCCAGTATCATGTCCCAGTTCAGGCATGCATGCAGATGGTTTTGTATGAACGAGTCGTCCGGGTGGTCAGAGGTTATATCAGAGCCCTCGAATACGATTCCGCCATTGTATTGTTTGAGTAGTGCGGCATCGCTCTCGTTTATAACTGTGTTCCAGTAGTCGCCTGCCGACCAGATAACTGCATCAAACCGGTTCAGATACTCGATGGTCGGCACACCCTTCTCTGTTTCGTTCCAGACGACCGTGCAGTAACCATTCTTCCTAAGCACAGTCTCAAACTCACCAGCGCTACCTGGTTCATAAGTGGAATGGTCCTCTGTGTCACAGTCATCGATGATCATGATACTGGACTTGTTGCAGACATATAGTGTTGAGCTGATGTTGTTGTTTGAGTAATTCGACTCAACGATCTTGCGGTCGGGATTTAACTTTATGAGAAGATCGAAGAGTCCCTCTTCTTTCTGCCACTCCATAGAAACGTTCCCGGTCTGACCAGATCCGACATTAACAGTCTCTCGTCCAAGCAGGTTACCATCAATCCGGAACTCGAGCGACAGATCGTTGACATCGCTCCCGCCGATATTTTCAATCCGGGCTGATATGTCCACGATAGCGTCCCCTATCTCGGATGACACCGCCGCGGGAATCAGGTCAGGTGCAAGCGTGGCCACTCTGACGTTCTCCGTTTCCATATTGTTCAGATAGTTTTGTTCCACAACACTGCAATCGCTGTTCAACTCGACTTTCAGCTCATGTATGCCAGATTCAAGCGTAAGGGTCGGAGCTAAATTGGTGCTGTCATTAAAAGGCACATCAACACTCATAGTCTCCTCTATGACGCTGTCTACAAGGATATTAATACTTGCACCGGTTGCACCTGCAAGTCCCATGTTTCCAACCTTGATATCAATGGGATTGTCTCCTTCGATGAGGTAGCCATACGATGTGTCGTCTATCATAAGGTCAGCGTTCTTCTCACTCATAAGCATCCAGTCCACAGCATTTCGTATGAACAGGCATCCCGCAGAGTCCAGTGCATCCAACATAAACGGAATGAAGAGTGTTTTTGTGCCGTTGCCGTTATACGCAACGATTGCCGAGCCACCAGTGCTCCATTCAGCCAGTTCAACACCCTCGTCAGACGGGATCAAGGAGTCAGGATAAGGTGATGCTGACGCGTTAAACGAGATGTCCGGCAAAAGCCCGGTAAAGATCGGGTGATTGCGGGTTACGATCAAAGACATCTCACTCTCGGAAAGGCAGATATCGTCCTCAAAGATACAGTGCGTAACGTTTTTCATAAAATCATCACGCCCATGATCAAAAGCGATGTCAGGTCCTTCCAGAATAAGTCTTCCACCGTTCTTTGTGTAATTCATCAGGAGATCTGAGCTCTCCTTGTTGATATTGTCACTCCCATAGTTCCCGGTACTCCGGATCACCATGTCAAACCGCTCTATATATGGTAGTGTGGGAATGCCGCTTGCCGACGTATCCCACAGACTCACATAACAGCCATCATCGCCCAATGTTTCTCGGTAACGCTCTGGTCTGCTTCCCGGATCTGAAACTACAATCAGATGCGAACCAACATATCCGGTAACAGAAAAAACATGTTGATCCGATGACGTACAGAGACCAGCAGAATCAGA
>JAYELB010000003.1:0-6473 GCA_034717055.1 Methanobacteriota archaeon | reverse complement strand
AAGGACAATAAGTGTGAAAAGTAGACCCGATCAATAGGGGATTGAAACATCTGCAGCCGATTATCGACTGCGTCCTTTGTCATTCCTGTGTGAAAAGTAGACCCGATCAATAGGGGATTGAAACCTTCTGTTTTCGATGTTCCCTTCGTATCCAACTTCAACGTGTGAAAAGTAGACCCGATCAATAGGGGATTGAAACTTGAAGAACTAATGGTGAATGCTTTGCCAACATCCCAGTGTGAAAAGTAGACCCGATCAATAGGGGATTGAAACATATTACCATTACCGAGGAGATATTATAGTATTCCTCATAGGTGTGAAAAGTAGACCCGATCAATAGGGGATTGAAACCTTTTTCATCTTTTTGCATCCTCTTCTTTTTTCCACTATGTGTGTGAAAAGTAGACCCGATCAATAGGGGATTGAAACATCTTTTGCAACAAACGGGATAGTTTCGAATGTCGGTTCAGTGTGAAAAGTAGACCCGATCAATAGGGGATTGAAACATGTTGTTGTCATTGTTGTTTCACGTCCTGTAGCAGTGAGTGTGAAAAGTAGACCCGATCAATAGGGGATTGAAACAAGGATATCATCTGGATCCGTCACAATACGCTCTTTTGCAGGTGTGAAAAGTAGACCCGATTAATAGGGGATTGAAACATACTTCAGTTTTGTCATGTCTATCTGGATTGTCTTTTGGTGTGAAAAGTAGACCCGATCAATAGGGGATTGAAACGCGGCCGCGCGAAGAATCTGCACGATGTTTGCATCGTAGTGTGAAAACCAGACCCGATTGACAGGGCACTCGCTATCCGTCATGACGCAGCGTGTTCAGGGGGAAGACGGGGTGATAGTTCAACCCATCCCACTGGAACACCTCAATTCTCGCATGCGTCCCCAGGGCCATCCCAACTGCAAACGCAATGATAATGGGACAACTCTGATAAAGTTCGATCTTCTCAACGTCGGGGCGGGACGATATATCCAGCAGAACGGATGCCACCTCCTGTGCAGCCTTGAACCAGTCCGCATCTACAGGCAGCGTGTTGTTGTATGTGTTTCTGATGTGGACCGCAGAAAGCGATCTTCTTGATGCCAGTTCATCCACTTCACTCCTTGGATCATGCCCTGACATGTGCAGAGAGACCGGCACTGTCTTTGTGAGCGTGTCCGGTTCTTCGACGCTGATGTATTCGTAGGGGCGGGTCGCTTTCGATTTGATGTCGTGAAGTCCCCCTCTGCTGAGGTTACTTCGTGAGTGGAAGTCGATCAGCGGCAGGTAGGGGTGAGTCGACCCGGTTCCGCGCTGGAAGTGGTGCAGTACTGTTTCCTGGTGGATGCCGGTGACCGCGCCCAGTCCCATCGCCAGCGCGGATGGGCACATCAGGAAGATGTGGAACACTTTCTTGCCTTTCAAACCGGGATTTGCGGATAATCTGACGCTCTTATCCCTGAAGCGATGCACAAGATTTATCCATTTGTCGGAATCTTTAGGGAGAGCCGACTTTCGTTCCACCAGCCAGTTATCTCGAGCTATGTGGAAGTCATCCGCGAACGTCCTCTCGTCGAAATGATATTCGCTCATGGAATCGAGGACGTCACTGACCATCGCGCTCACTTCGTCACTGCCTCGTGTTTCATCACTACTTTTTCCAACCGCCACCACGATCGGGAGATGTTTCTCTTGGAAGACTTTTCTGGCGGTGTTTGCGGTTCTGAACAGATCAAAGAATATGATCAGGAAAATAATGGAAAGGATAATCTTTAAATACGTCGATATGGGATGTTCCAGAGATATTGCCCAGATGTGTAGTCCTAAGATGATTATTTCGATAAAAATCTTACCAAAGTCCTTTGCGAGGATGTAGTTGATTATGTTTTTTGCATCCTTCCATTTCATGTATGAAGCACCCGATCAGAGTGGATAGCTTATGTCATAAAAATATGTTGGCTGTTTTTGGATTTTGTTTTGCCTGGGGGTCGCGTTGTCATGTCATACTCTACCGGGCGATGGAGGTCGTCTGGAGGGTTGACCGCGTATGCACAATGCTTATATTATGCTAGATCAGAGGTATGCGCGAAGATTGTAAATACGCTAAAATTATACGTCGTGCCGCGTCGAAAGTATGAATATAGCAAAGTAGTATTGGTGATGTGATGAGTGCGCCGAGCAAAGTTCATGTAACTACTCACCTTTTGGAGGTGGGGCAGGTGGGTGTCCATAACTCACGCGATGTGGGGGATATACTCCCAAAGAGCCGGGTGAGGGAAAACCCAGAAATGCGGTTCTGTGAGGTGGCTCATAATAACCTCAGAACTAATACATATATAGGAGGTACGTTATGAGTTCTACTCGACACGAAACAATAAAAAGTAATAATCTCAGAGAATTTGGTAAATATCAAACCGATTCACTTTTTTTATTGATTGGCACCAATCCTTTACCAAATTATGTTGCTTTCCGTTTGTTGGCAAAGCCTGAGTGTCACATCTACTTTGTCCATACCGAGGAGACTGGTAAAATCGCAAATCGACTTGTAGATGCGATGGGTCTGCCAAGTGATAGGTGGACAAAAATACTGGTTAAAGATTCAGATGCCAACGACATCTTTACCAAAATACATAGTCATGCAAAAGATAAAAATGGGCTCGGACTGAACTACACGGGCGGTACAAAATCTATGGCTGTTCATTCCTACAGAGCCATACTCGATGTTGACCCTGATGCAATATTCAGTTATCTGGATGCTCGCAGGCTTGAATTGACTGTAGATCGGGTGGGGGCATCTTCCATCAGGCGGCCCGTAGGTCTCTCTGTCAGACTATCCATGGAGGCATTACTTACTTTACATGGACGTACCCCGGATAAGCTAAATAAAGATCCGTTTCAACCGGATGTCTGCCGTGAACTGGTAGCAGTTCCTCATACTGAACTTAGGAACTGGTGTAATAATAATCTGCGCTCTGGCACGCATTTAAAAAAGAAACAAGATCCAAAAACAGAGTTACCACCCTTTGAGAATTTATCAAAGTATTGGGACGGATGTGAGACCTTGGGTGAACTGGCAGTACAGTGGGGTAAGAAAATCGGATCTTTAGCTAGATGGTTTGATGGTAAATGGCTGGAACATTATACGTTATGGGCGGTGCAACAGGTGGCACAGGAATGCGGAGTTCACGATGCAGTTTGGAATTTAGAGCCGGAAAAGAACACGTTTGATCTTGATGTTGCAGCTTTGAGAGGTTATCAGTTGTTTGCTATCTCCTGTACAACCGTAAGCAACAAAGGTCTGATAAAACAGAAACTGTTTGAAGCTTATATCCGTGCCCGTCAGTTAGGCGGTGATGAAGCTAGGGTGGGGATAGTGTGTTTTGCGCCGTCAGATAATCCGGAGAGTAATCCAGCCAGAATTAAACAAGAGATTGAAGAAGAGTGGGATGCGAACGGAAAGTTCCGTGTATATGGGGTGGCGGATCTTCCGAATATTCCAGCACACTTAAGGGAATGGTTCAATTCCCAGTAATCAAAAGGAGACAACCTAAATGACCGAATACACTGTGACCATGATAGACAGCGCCGGGATTCAGAACTACATTTTTGGCAGTAACAACCTGCAGCATAACGTGGGAGCATCGTGGCTGGTGCATTGTGCCACTAATGACTGGGTGTTTGAAGGATTGGTCGAACTGGGTAAAACCAATGTTGATATTAAAGGTAATATCGATCCTGATGCAGCCATTGAAAATAGTAGTTTAAATTCAGAATTGGTATATGCAGGAGGCGGTAATACCGTCATTCTTTTCAGAGGCAAAGAGTTGGCTATAAAGTTTACAAAGCAGATCACTCGCAGAGTCCTCGTAAAAGCTCCTGGCTTGCAGTTAGTTGTCTGCCATACAGATTTTGATTGGGATAAGCCCCAGCTTACACAAGCTGTGTTGGACACCGTCTGTGATGTGAACAAAAAGAAGCATAACCGGAGTGTTTCAAGTCATGTTTTAGGACTGGGGGTGACAGCAGATTGTCAGTACACTGGGTTGCCAGCGGTTGACATCCACCCCGAATCCGGAAGCAATCCAAAAAAGAATGTTCGTATTTCAGGTGAGATCGCTGCTAAATGGCGTTCCTTTAAAGATGCAAACAAAGAACTCCAAAAAAAGTTTCCTCTGCACGATGATTATCTTGAATACGTATCAAATTTTAACGACTTTGGCACCAAACACGAATCAAGCTATATAGCGGTAGTCCACACAGATGGAAATGGAATGGGTAAACGTGTTCAAGATATTTCTGACCAATATTCTGCTGATAACCGTGAATATGTCAAAGCTATCCGCGCTTTTTCCGAATCGGTTGAAGAACAGACGAAAAAAGCTCTCGATGCAAGTATTAGCCAGTTGGCAGAATCTATAGATAAGGGTAAAATTGGAGATGTACAGATCCGTGATGGCAAACTTCCATTTCGCCCAATCGTCTTTGGCGGTGATGACGTAACCTTTGTTTGTGATGGTCGTCTTGGGCTCACTTTGACTGAATTTTATTTAAGGAAACTAACCTCGCAGGATTCAAAATTAAGCGACAAAGAACCTATCTCTGCCAGGGCCGGAATAGCCATAGTAAAATCCCACTATCCGTTTTCCCGTGCTGTTACACTTGCAGAGGATTTAGCAAAGTCAGCCAAGAACTACATTAATGGACGAGACATCTCAGCCATGGACTGGCACTTTGCAGCAAGCGGACCTATAGGCAGTCTGGATGACATTAGGAAGCGAGAATATACCGTTGATGATGGAGAATTGTACATGCGTCCCTTGTGTCTGGGTGAATCGGTTGGTGCAGACTGGCATTCATGGGGTACTTTTACCGCTATAATTGGGGAATTTAAGAAAGATTGGAGCGACAGACGAAACAAACTCATGGATTTGCGCGAGGCTTTGCGTGCCGGACCAGAAACCGTTGAGCAGTTTGTTACAGCGTATGAACCACACAGATTGCCAGAAATCAAGAACAATCCCACTTCCTCCCGCCGCACAGGCTGGGTTGATCAGCGGTGCACCTGCTTTGATGCCATCGAAGCTATGGACTTTTTTATACCGCTCAAAGGAGGTGGTGGAAAGTGACCACATATTGGCTTAAGTTTGTGACAAAAAGTGATGCCACTTTTGGAAGGGGCGATGGTCTGGCAAGTCTGGTTGATGCAGAAGTGCACCATGATCGATACGGTTTGCCTTTCTTGGGTGGGCGATCGCTTAAAGGTCTGCTGGAAGAAGAGTGCGCCAATATCCTTTTTGCACTGGCACCACTGAATAAAGATCATGACTTTAATAAAGCAGCCAAACATCTGTTTGGTAACCCTGGCAGCACCGACTCTGATAAAGCCATTCTTCACATAAGTGATGCAAAACTACCTGAAGACCTACGAAATGCGATTGCAATCGCTTCGGAAGTAGGAAATAACAAATTGGGACGTGAGCAGGTGTTGAACTCCCTCACTGCCATCCGCCGCCAGACTGCCATCAGCGAATCAGGCGCTCCCAAAAAAGGATCTCTGCGTGCAATGCGCGTTATACTGAGAGAGACGCCCTTTGAGGCTGAACTTAGTTTCAATCAGGAGCCCTCAGATATGGACTTGCCCTTGCTGGCAGCCTGCGTCAAAGCTTTCAGAAGAGCCGGCACCGGACGAAACCGGGGGAGAGGTGAACTCACTGCAATGCTATGCAACGAGGAAGGCGAAGATGAGACTTACAAACACTTCGCGATCTTTGAGAAGAAGGTGATTGGATGAATGCATTGACTTTTCAAATCCATCTGCTGGAACCGGTACTGGTTACGCAGTTGGGTGGCGGGGACCCCAACAGTGCGGTTGGGTTTAATTTCATACCAGGAAGTGTGATCCGCGGCGCACTAATAGCTAAGCATCTTCATGGAGCGAAGGGAGATGCTACAGATGCTGACTTTCGCAGACTTTTTTTCGATGGTACTGTGCGATTCTTGAACGCTTATCCTCGTTTTCAAACAGGCGAACGCATGCTACCAACGCCTCTTTCATGGCATGTAGAGAAAGACACTGAAGAACCTGTCCACGACTTTGCTATTATTGATGATCGTGACGTCAAGGATGGCGAATCCAACAAAGTTTGGAAAGTTGTTGATGAACCTTTTTGCTGGATATGGGACGACGATGAGGGGAAACAGCAAACCGAGTTTTATAACCCGGTCACCCAGATCAAAATCCATACCGCTCGTGCCGACCGCCAGAACGTGACCGAGGAGGGCAGTACAATTTTTCGCTACCTTGCACTGGACTCTGGCCAAGATTTTGCCGGAGTGATATTAGCAGATAACCGGTCAGATATCAACTGCATAAAAGATATTCTTGTCGAAAATCCAATACTCGGTTTTGGAAAATCACACCTTGCCGGTTATGGGCGTGTGAAAATAGGCACTGTGAAGCCTGTAGAGGGTTGGAAGGAAT
>JAYELB010000002.1:0-6547 GCA_034717055.1 Methanobacteriota archaeon | reverse complement strand
AAATAAAGAAATCCATAAACTATTATACAAAGACGCAAAAGTCAGAACCATTGAAGCAGATGACCTGGCAACTTCGGACCATCGAAAGGTTGTTATACTGGTAGCCAGAAACCCACGGTTGTGATGCACAATGAAAGAGATCAGCACCTCATCAGGACTCGGAGGCATCCTGAATGCCTTTCGGAATCTCACCAAAGAATCAAAGCGGATAACGTTTGTCGGCACTCCCGGGTTCTGCGCCCCGTTTGCAGAACTGATTGCATATCCTATCAGGGATGCGGGCAAGGAGTTGGCGTTTGTCGCCAACCTCGACTTTGATGATGCGAAGAAAATCGTGTATACGAGCCATGGCATGCAGATGGCTGAGAATACCGATGCTTCCGCTGATACAGTAGCGATACTCGGCGGTCTCGCGATGCCAAAGATCAGCGTCGATGTTCATGCCCTGAAGTCGATGATCGATCGCATTCACGGAGGGGACGGAATGCTCATCGGTGTCTGCTTCATGAGTATCTTTGAGCTGGAAGGATGGTACGACATTCTCGATTTTGATTATATGATCGATACCCATACAAGTGTTAAGATTCTTGAGAAGTGATATAATATGACAAAAGAGTTTATAGTCAGCGGAACGTTCAAAGCCGGTTCGAGTCGGGAGCGGTTTACTAAGACAGTGAGCAGCCAGAACCGGAAAAACGCAATCGAGAAAGTGTATTCGCTCATCGGGAGCAAACATCGGCTGAAGAGAAATTTTATCGATATAACAGACATTTCGGAGACCGGGTCCTTATGAGTGGACAACCTACAAACGAGGACATGCAGCGATTGATAGCTCAGCATGATGAACATCAGGCGCATGCCGAGATGCTTGCAGAGCAGATGGAAGCAATCCAGATGTCGATCATCGAATGCGAGCGTGCCGTAAACGCAATCGATGCACTCAAGGGCAAAGACGAAGTTGCGTCACTCATTCCAATCGGTGCGGGTTCGTTCGTACACGCCAAACTGGTCAAACCCGACCGCACGATCATCAGTCTCGGATCGAACGTATCAGCAGAGATGTCTTCAGACGCTGCAAAAGAGCGTCTCGATGACAGGAAGGAGAAGCTCGCAAAGATCCTTGAACAGATGAACCAGAACATGGGCGAGCTGGCAAAGAAGATTCAGGCGATTAAGGCGGAGGCTACCAAACAAGCGCAGGCAGTGCAGGCAGATCAGGCGTATAGCTGATGTTTAAAAAATTAAAAGATAAGCTTGGCGCAGTCAAAGAGGCGATCAGCAGCACAATCGACCGGAAGGCTGCGAATGCGAGCGTGGAAGAAGAGCCAAAGAAGGATAAAAAGAAGAAGGTTGGGGTCGTCAAAAGAGCGAAAACCCTGATCGTTGAGCGGGAGTTAATTCTCGATGAGAACGACCTCGAGGGTCCGCTATGGGATCTTGAGATGGCTCTGCTCGAGAGCGATGTTGCGCTTCCGGTTGCAGAAAGTATCATAAATTCCGTTAAAGGCGAACTGGTAGGAGTTCATAAGAAAATCAGGGCAGATACATCAGATATCGTCGAAACTGCGCTTAGAAATGCCCTCATCGGAGTGATGTCAAAGGAGATGTTCGATCTTGACGATTTCATTGCAAATGCCACAAAGCCAGTAACTATCGTATTCATCGGAGTGAACGGCACCGGGAAAACTACCACAATAGCAAAAGTCGCATCAAGATTGAAGGCGGCAGGGTATTCTGTCGTGATTGCATCAGGAGACACGTTTAGGGCAGGTGCAACAGAACAGATGGAGAAGCATTCCGAAAGAATCGGTGTAAAACTGATCAAGCATCAGCATGGCGGTGATCCTGCTGCTGTTGTCTACGACGCGGTCCAACATGCGAAAGCGCAGCACCGTGACGTGGTGCTTGCTGACACGGCAGGGCGGATGCACACGAACGTGAACCTGATGGACCAGCTCGAGAAGATCTGCCGCGTGACGCCACCTGATCTCGTGATCTTTGTTGATGAGGCGGTTGCAGGCAATGATGCGGTGGAGCGAGCGCGGGAGTTTAATGCGATAGTCCCGGTGGGGGGCAGCATCCTCACAAAGGTCGATATGGACTCAAAGGGCGGCGCAGCGATATCGATTGCGCATATCACAGGAAAGCCGATACTGTTTTTGGGAACCGGGCAGAAGTACGAAGACTTTGTGAAGTTCGATGCGGGTTGGTACGTGGATCAGTTGTTTGAGTGATCTCCTGCCTGACCTGATCCTGGTAGGTGTCTGCTTCAACTGATTCCTTCTATACAGTCCGGCATGAATGTGCCAGACATACATGCGGATTGCATCCCTTCGTGCCACTCGGAGACGTGCTGCTTATCATACATGCTCTTCGCGGTCCGGATATTGTCCTTATCCCGTTTAAGTTCGACCTTCATGGTTTTATAAGCTATACCCCATAAAAACTCTTTCTAAAACTCCACCTTTGGTGCGGTTTCCGCTCCTTCCTCCGCCTCGAAGTATGGTCTTTCATCAAACCCAAACATGTTGGCAACGATTGCCGCTGGCATCCTCTTTATCATGGTGTTGTATGCCCTGACCTCATCATTATAGCGCATCCGCTCTACTGCGATGCGGTTTTCTGTCCCTTCCAGTTGTGCTTGTAAGGCAAGGAAGTTTTCGCTCGCCTTTAAGTCAGGGTAATTCTCAACGACTACAAGAAGTCTTGAGAGCGCGGAATCCATCGTATCGGCAGCCGCCATCTTCTCAGTAGTCGTGGACGCCGCGCCCCACTGGCTTCTTGCTCTCGTAATCTCGGTTAAGAGTTCCTCTTCATGCGATGCATAGCCCTTCACGGTTGAAACGAGATTTGGGATCAGGTCGGCTCTTCGCTGGTACTGGCTCTCCACTTGAGCCCATGCACCGTCAACCCCCTCCTCAGAACTTACGAAACCGTTGTACGTCGATAGGAACCAGCCGCCAGTAAGCAGTGCAACCACTGCGATTACGGCGACAACGATAAGTGCTGTATTCTTAGAACTCATTCAATCACCTCAAATTCATCAACAATCTCTCCAATGTCAGATAGTACCTTAATAATGTCCCTGATGTACGGCTCCTTCTCCTTCTTAAATTTAGCATTTCCGCGCCGTATATTGTAGATCTCTCTTAAAACATCCGTGTCGACACCATAAGCGTCCGAGACTGCGCCCCACATATCCTCGGTGCTGCTGGCAGGCAAGTTCTTCAGGTACAGGAGCGATCCAACGATCGGTGCAAGAACAGGGACTGCTGCAAGGGCGAGTCTCTCGAGATCCTTGCCCTTGAACCGTAGATATTCCCCGCGGAGATGAAGCAGCTTTGACCGGAACTCAAACTCAAGCTGATGTCGCAGGTGTGCCTTTGATATCACAATGTCTTTTAAGAGGTCTTCACCATCAAGCATCGTGTGGTGCTGCTTGATGTTTAAAAATTCGATGGGGAACACATCAGAACCGTCAAGGAGTTCCTCCTTTGTCAAGAGAAGTGGTATTTCCTTGATCCCTTTGAGGTTATGCAGCGTATCAAAGTCGATACTATTGCAAACCGCAAGGAGTGCCGTATCTCCGCCAGTCCGATATTCTGCAAGTGTTACCAGATTGCCACCCAGAATCGTCTTTATTCTTTCCGCATCCGTCTCTTTTGCCATATTATCACCACATTAGCATCAATTATCATCAAACACTATTCATCGGTCTATGTATCACCATCCGCCTCCGAAGCCGCCACCTCCGGACATGCCACCGCCAAATCCACCAAATCCGCCGCTGAATCCGCCACCTCCGGACATGCCACCTCCGAATCCGCCGACGCCTCCGGAGTACATGTGTCCGCGCCCTCTACCCCTCTGTCCTATAGACATCAGGATGAGTATGGCTATGATGAAAATGAAAAAGATCACCGTCCCAATCCCCCCACTGGAGGTGCCGGTACTGCCCTGATTGTTCATGCTGTACTCGGAGATGACCTCTTCATCACCTTCAAGGAGCCCTTGGATTATGATCATCGATTCGTAGATGCCTTTTCCATATTCTCCATTTTTGAAATTGGGTGTGATAATCCTATCGCCGATATTCACCTTCATGCTGTCGGTTATCACCCCTTCAAGCCCGTAACCAACTTCAAACCTGTATTTTCGTTCCTGTTTTGCTACAAGAATCAAAAGACCGTTATCTTTATCCTTTTTGCCCATTCCAGCCTGTTCGAATAGTTTTACTGCATACATCTCTTTGGATTCACCTTCAAGAGATTCCACAGTGACAACAGCGATCTCAACTGTAGTCGCTGCTTCAATATTCTTCGCAAGCTCGGTTATCTTCGCTTCATAGTTCGGATCAATCATATCCGCATCATCAGTGACAAACCCGGCAAGCTGCGGATAATCGGCGGATGCAACCACAGGCAAGGTGGATAGGAGGATCAGCAGAATCAATATTGTAGATGGTTTTGTCATTTTCATCATACCACGGTCGCTCCTTGAACAACTTTTAATCGTATCTATCTTAACTTGTATAAAAACTCTTCAGCTTGAGGTGGTTGTCAACGTACCGTACCTGCTCAGGTAACTTATGGCTAAATTCAGTGGAATCCATGTTGGTACGGTTCGAGTGCAAAGTATGAGACTTTTTAATTTGTTCTGGTCGGTTGAAAATATGGCGCCAACCCGGAAAATACGGGTATGATTATATGGGTGTAATCAGTGAAATCGGTGTTAATCTGTGGCTAAAATAGTATCAGCCATAGATTAACACAGATGGACACAGATTATCGGTGTAAACGACTTTTCAGATCGATAGTGCTCCATTATGGCAGTTGTGGTTGCGTAAGATAATCCGACGTTACCAGAAAATAATAAAAAGATTCCAAAGTATCCCGGCAAGGTGTACATACATGTATCTTCGTGACCGCCTTACTTCGTGGTCTTGGTCACCCGAACACCGCTTCACACAGCATCGATATCAGCATCCACTTCGATTGGCTTTGCGCAGACATCCACAACCTCGGTCAGATCCTTCATGACGTTGCCGGTCGTGATGTAGGCGATCCACTCATCAGCCCCTCCGCAAGCGAAACCCATTTTATCATGCGTGTTTATCATTCTATTCATCTTCTTCGCGGTTTAAGAACAGCCTTCGCTTTCCCCAACCGCCGCCTGCAGCATCATAAGCGCATCGAACGATGTGACGCTGCCATCGCGGCTGACATCTCAGAGTGGGTCGGGCGGGCTGCTGTGGGGTTGAATGCAGCACAGCATCGCCCGACAAGCATCGGGTAGCGGGTATCGCCGCAGTCACATTCGCAGGGCGGGCATCTCAATCACCTGCGATACGCATGTCTGCGATGCCGAATATGATAAATGATAACAACTCCGGATCTGGTATGCACTTGGTAGATAACTCTATAATCTCCAACACGAATCCTGTAATCCCGAACTGACCCTCGAATCTTACGGTGCTGCGAAGGAAACAGGTTGTCCGCAAGCGATTCGATGGCTCTTATGATCCGCGGGATCTGTTGCGGATCAATGCTGTGTAAATCTCGTGCTCCGAACTCTTCCATTGAATTTCATAAGAGCCCATCTTCTTTCAGCCCTTTCTTAATATCTTCAAATGTTATTGTGGGCTCATCCCGGCGTTCGGCGATGATCAATAGGTCGTGGAGGTCTTCTAACAGTTCCTCATACTCCCCAATCGATATGATCACTGCTGTTTTTTATCCCTTCCCATCCACGACATACTGTTCTTGGAGCGCGCTCATATTTTTCACCTTGTATCTGCTAACCGGGTTGATATTTCACTCTATGGGCAGGAGTTGTGATAAATCCATCACCCCAGCCGCCGCCTGCAGGATCATGAGAGCGTCGAGTGATGTGACACTGCCATCGCCGCTCACCTCATAGCGCAAGTCGGGCGGGCGGCTGCCGACTGCGATCCGAAGCGCGATTGTGGCGTCTGTGGTGGTGAACATATACTTTCCCGGAACCGGTGCAACGAATCCAGCCGTGCTTGCAGAATCCAGCAGATTACTTGAAGCGTTGTATGTGCCTACCACTCCTGCCGCATGGTTATATGCAACGATGTCGTACTCAGTGTGGGTAACGGCATCACCCGGGTCGATTGCCAAAGATCGCGGTAACCGGAAGCGTTCCGCTGGTATCGGCACTAACCGACTCCTGTGCACCTGACGGGTCTTCGCCTGTATCAAGGGCATATCCATCACTCACCGCCCCATCCTGAATCCAGAGTTTGTAACTGGTGCTTGCGATAAGATTGGTTCCTGTGACATAGACAGTCTCACCCGGAGCAAACTGATCTATGGGATTGCCTTCCGAATCACAGGAGAATATCCCGATCGGAATGTCGTAGATGTATGCTGGGCTGATGAAAAGACGTTCATCCGACCTCACTAATTGACCCTATTTTTGTTCCTTTTTGTCATTCCGTCCTCAATAGACAATCGATAAGTGACGTGCTTAATACGGCGTGTTTCACAAATATGGATAAGTGATCACCTCTTGTAAGATCTTT
>JAYELB010000001.1:0-6563 GCA_034717055.1 Methanobacteriota archaeon | reverse complement strand
CGATGCTTGTGGCGGTCGCGGGCAGTCTCGGGTTGGTCATAGCCGGGGTGCTACTGATCTACTCGTTTGAAAACAAGATGATACGCATGATCGGCGCGGTTTTCCTGTGCAGGGCATGGATCGATGCCCTTCCACTCTGCGACCTGGATGGTGGGATATTTGCACAGTCCGCATATAATGCTCTCGGAACTGCGGGATTACTTGCAGCATGGATCTTCGTCATCCTCGAGATTCTTGTAAGCGGCGGCGCAATCGCACACGTGATCAAGAGTGGGTCCGTCTAACGCTCCTTTGTGTTATACGTTAGCACAGCATCGGGTGTGCCTTCTCCGGCACGTCCGACATCTGTGACTAGTTTTTGAGTCTCTGGTATCTCGCGTGAAATTGTTCAAACGACCCATCATATCGGTTATTTACCAAAACTTGTCACACACTTGTTTTGAGAATTTTATCGAAAATTTAGCTTATTTCCAACAGTTTTTTTTATCACGGATGGATAGATGTGCGGATGATATGAATTTTAACAGGTTATTTTCTGGCAAGCCATAAGTTGCATCAGAAAACTTTTTAACCCCTGTAATCCTCCACCCTCCTGATGCGAAACAATTTTGGCATACAACTCGGTGACATCATCCGGATTGTATTTGCTATAATCATAGTTATGCTGATCTATAACTTCTTGCAGTTCCTCTTCGGCATAGCACATACCATAATTGTTGTGATATTAATATATGTCACCTACAAAATTATTAAAGCGATTCTGTGACGACATTTTTGTATGATCAGATCCATGTTATGGGTTATGGGCTTATTCAAACGGATGGAACTTGTTGTAAAATCAAGACAAATAAACTTCTTGATCCCTAAGTTCCCACCGAACAATAAAGTAGCAAATATACATGCTCGAGTAACTCGTGGTAGGAACCACACGATTACGCGGATTTTCACAAGATTTGTCAAGTAGGGCCCATAGCGCACCTCTTGTTTGGGGTAATGGCCCCGAGGTTACTTGGAAAGGGTCAATACATCGTTTACACCCCAAATTGCAATTTAGGCTCAACACATCGTTTACATCTCCTAGCTATAACCTTACCTCGAACTCCTTCACATCCTCGCCAATCCGGTACTCATGAATCCGGACAAGCCTCGCCGCTTCTGCGTTCTTCTCCCGAATAGTAGACCATCAATTGTTCATGCTTTGTGTCGATGGTAGCCCACACATACTCGTGAGCCAATGATATATCGACACTGAAAGCCTCATTCAACACACTAATTGTTCCATTCTCCGACACCAGCCGTATGAAGTGCACTTAACCCTCTGTGATCAGCAGGTTATTCGCATCGATCTCAAAATCCTCCGGAACTCTGCGCTGCGGTAATTCCCGGCCCTGCGGGCAGTGGCATCGATTGATCGCTCTTGGCGATCCATTACAGCCTCCAAATCGGTCTTCCGATCCTTCCAGTCATGGCGAAGTGTTGTGCCGCATCAGGAAAGTTTTCGCCTCGCGCCGAATGTGTTCCAGATCTGTCCATTGTTCTCGTTCCCATAACTTCTCTCCGAACTCCCCGGTTGTTGTCTTCTATCGTGCCGTTCATCCATGGCTTACTCGGCGCGATAAACACGGGCTCGACTCCGAGATGGAGACATAACCGCACGACACGGCTGAAATGCTTTGAATGCATTAAATCACCGATAAAAGAGGCGCCATTGTCCATCTGAAGATAATTCGGAATCGCATTTTTAGTCCAATATCCAATCAGGAACTCGAGTACATTATCCATAGTCTGCCCCGCATACTGCTGGATGTGTGCCTTGCTGCTAACAACATCAATTAAATTCAGGGACAATATCCGTCCGCAACCTTTGATGTGTCGCGGTCCCACAAAGTCCATCTGATGGACTTCATTAGCTTTAGTGGGGGCGGGCAGAGTGTACCGCTTCTTGGACTTGCGTCTGATGTACGGTTTCTTCTTTCGGACTACCAGACCGTTCCTTTTAATGATGCGTTTGATTGTTGACAGGCTCGGCATTTCATCTTCTGAGTGATCAAGCTCGTGCATATACAATTTGTACCTCAGCGGCTCCGATACAGCGATACTTTGTATCTTCTGTTCCCCCCTTCATCAACGACTTTCGCGCGTTTACCACAAGTTGTTCCATCTCCGGATCCGTCTTTCTGTTAACATTCTTCGGTGCCCGGGATTTATCCCTAAACCAGTCCTTTTTACTGTTTTTATCGGAATTGTCGTATCTTTCGATCCACTTTCGCAGCCACACCCTTGATCTGCCGATGCTTTCGCAAATTTTGGAGGGGCGTTCACCCATCTGATATCGATTGACTGCATTGATGCGTTTCTGTTCCTCTTCCGTGTACGGTTCGTTTGATTTCACCATGACACATCATCGGATGCATCACGGCTTCCCGACGCTCAAATCTCCAAAATTGTAAACGATGTGTTGAGCTTATGGAGCACTTAAGAAAGTGTAAGCGATGTGTTGAGCCTTACCACCCTGATGGTGGTTTTGGGTACCGGGGTAGTTACGAAACACATTTTGATTAAACACCCGCCCCACCCATCTCAATCTCCTTGATCACATTCTGTGCCACCTTCGGTCCGACGATCTTCCCGACCCTCACATCACCTGCCGCAAGAAGCGACTCCGGAGTGGCATATCCCGCATCGTATAACTGTCTGGCACGCACCCGACCAACGCCGCGGATTGCGACGAGTGAAAGGAGTTTTGGTTTCACCCCGTACTTCAGGCACTCCGTAAGATCGCCTGCCCTCTTCGTGTGTGGCGTCCCGATGTGCCCTGACAGCCGTGCGGTCGCATACATGATCCACTGTGCAGTATCGGCAATGCCGCGGATATCCCCGCCTCCGATCCCGAATTTCGTCTCGATTGCTTTATCCTGCACTTCGGACGTCCAATCAAGAAGAACGGCTGCAGTCTTCACTTCGGAAAGGAACCACTCATATCCGGTATCAAACACATCCGGCGCGTAGGTGAACTCTTTCTGCATCGTTGAAACGAGATTACGAATCCAGCCGTAATCGCTCTTGCGAAGATATAGTTTGCGGATGTCAGGCGTCCTGCAGATCAAGTGGAGTAGCGTAAGATCGCTTGCATCATCGCGCGATCTAAGCCCGTCGATGATGGTTGATGCCCCCTGCGGGTCAAGATAGAGCCTGGAGACCAGCCGTCCGAGTGGGGTTGGGTCAAGCGACTCCCCTGCTTTTGTTATCATCTCGTTTTTGGAGAGGAAGTCGAGAACGTTCTCGACTATATCACGTAGATACGAGGTCTCCTGCTGCGCTGCAAAGAACGTCAGTTCCAGAAAATCCATAAGCTCCCCCCGAGTCGTTGCAAACATTCCTGAGATGGCGGAGAGGATGTGGCTGCGGAGTGCACTCTCTGTGCCGAGTTTTGAGTGGATAGGCTCCGGATCGGACTCGATATAATTTTCAAGGAGGCTCTCCATCTCCGGATATGATTTTGCGATCAGTACGCATTCGCCTGACGGGTCGAGGTGCGGGCGCCCTGCCCTCCCTGCCATCTGCTTGTACTCGAGGATCGGTATGGGTTGCATCCCGTAATTCGGGTCGTATCTACGGTAACTCTTGATAATCACCCGCCTTGCAGGGAGATTCAGCCCGAATGCAAGCGTTGGCGTACATGCGATCACCTTAATCCGATTGCTGCGAAATCCGTCCTCGACAATCCTCCTGTGCTCCGAAATGAGCCCTGCATGGTGAAACGCAACTCCGTGTTCGATGCAGTCTGCAAGTTTCTGTGCGGCATCGGTCTCACTCTCCCTGACCGTATTCGCAAGATCGATCAGATCATTCGGATCGGGGTCGTCCGGATTATCAGGCGGTTTCAGTGCCCTACTCACGTGCAGTGCCGTGCTCACAGCGTTTCTGCGGCTGCTGTCGAATACCAGGCACTGCCCACCGTCCCGCAAGGTATCGTTGACGAGTGCGATCACCGGACCTGCCCTACTTACCTGGAGGTCTGCCCCCTTCCTCCCGAGAAAATGGATCGTCTCGTCGAGGTACACGCCCTCCCGCAGGTCAACAGGTCGCCACTCTGAGCGCACGCATCCGGCATCGAGCCAGTCAGCAATCTCGTTTGCGTTGCCGACCGTTGCCGAGAGCGCTATGATATGCAGGTGCGGGATGATCCTTCGTAGTTTCGCAATCGTGACCTCGAGTGTAGGACCCCTATCCGGCGAATCGAGGAGGTGAATCTCATCGACTACCAGCGTGGTCAGGTCGTGGATCCAGTGTGTCTCGTTTCTGAGGAGCGAGTCTGCCTTCTCTGACGTTGCAACGATAATGTCGTTATCGCCGAGATACCCCTCCCTCGAATCGAAGTCACCCGAGGAGATGCCAACTTTGACCCCAATCTCCCGAAACTTTGAGAACTGATCGTACTTCTCAGATGCAAGTGCCCGCAGTGGCACGATGTAGAGCGCCTTTCCACCGGATCTGATCGCGGAGAGCATGGCAAGCTCGGAAAGCAGAGTCTTCCCTGACGCGGTCGGTATGGCTGCGAGGATGTTAGTTCCATCAAGCAGCCCCTTATCAACCGCTTCTGCCTGCGGCGGGTATAGTTCGGTGATGCCTGCCTCTGCTCTGGCATAATACTCGATAATATCTGCAGGGAGTGGGAGGTCCGATATCTTCATGCAGGTCTGTTGGCGCGGATGAGATATAGGTGTTGGCGGCACTATCTTTCGTCGCCCCCCGAAATCAGTAGTGTCATTGAATTTCGGGACGTTCCCTTACACATCAAAAATTTCCATCACATCCATCGATGACCTGTAGCGAGGGGTTTTGTTAACTTTCGCGCGAAATGCTTGTCAATATCAAGTCAGCCGTCTTCATATTCATTGCAAGGGGGATATTCTTGAAGTTGCACACCCGCATCAATGCATAAGCATCTTGACAATGTGGAAAGTACCGTATTGGATTTAGCAAGAATATCGCAACGTCGACGTCGCCTTCCAATACCATATTTGCTATGTTTATGTCTCCACCCTCTTGCCCGGAACTGACTGCCTTTGATACTGTAATTTCTGTCTTTTCATGAAGGTATTCAGCTGTTCCCTTTGTTGACACGACATAATTATCCAAAAGAAGCGTTTTGTGATCGTTGACGAGTTTCTGAAGATTGTCTTTCATTCCTTCCTGCACCACTAGCGCGATGTGAATTTCCACTTTACTCACCACTATACATATTGTCGAATTTGATATTTAAATCTTGTTCACAAAACATCGGTTAATACCACCAACCGGTCATGAGGTGGTATCGTCCGATATCTGTAAGGAATAGTGTGTTCGGCACCATTATGGGGTACATACAGACGGCTAAAATCCCCTCTGCTCGAAGTTTATTCATGAGATTTTTATCAGCGCGTATATGTTTGGGTTGTGCCCCAATCAGGCATCCTCGAACCACGCGATCATTGTCCTGACACCCTCCTCGAACCCGACCTTCGGTTCAAAGCCCAGATCCTTGATCCGCGTGATATCTGCGTACAGCATGTTCACATCGCCAGCCCATGTCTTGCCGCCGTACTGTATCTGGGCTTCCGGTGATATGATCGAGACCATCAACTCGGCGAGATGCTTGATCGATGTCGGGCTTCCGCCGGCGGCATTGTAAACGCCCTCGCCGCGCTCTGCAACCATCATAAAGGCATCTGCCATGTCAGAGACGTAGCAGTAATCCCTGATCTGCTCGCCTGTGCCGAGAACCTCGAGTAGCTTTGGATTTGCTCGCAGCTTCTGTATAAAATCGTACATAACATATCTGGGCTGCCTCGTCCCGTATGTGTTAAATATCCGTATCGCGGCAAACGTAAGTCCGTAAGTCTCCTTAAACGCAAACCCATACCGTTCGCCTGCAAGCTTCGATGCACCGTAAGGCGATATCGGATGGAGCGGGTGACCCTCGTCGATTGGGGTGTAAACCGGTTCGCCATAGACCGCGGCGGTTGATGCATACACCACCTTTGCAACATCCGAATCGAGAGACGCTGTCAGGACGTTAAACGTGCCAAGAGCGTTCGCGTCAAAGTCGTATCTCGGTTTCTCTACGGAATTCGGCACGGATGCGTTCGCGCCGATGTGAAAGATCAGGTCGATCCCTGAATCACCGATCGTTTTTTTGAGCAGATCAAAATCACTGAGATCGCCGTTTACGAACGTCACATTCTCTGGCAGGTTCTTCTTCTTTCCTGTACTGAGATTGTCAAATACGGTTACCGTGCATCCGCTTGCGAGCTTCTCTGCGAGATGGCTGCCGATGAAACCCGCGCCGCCGGTCACCAGAACGTTTCTCCCTTCGATCATAATCCGACTTATGTTTGTGCCACTGTTTTAACTTTTCCGGGCAGAGCAAGTTTCCGCTCTATCCACAAATCACCTGGATTTCGACCTCGCCTGTTGTGGTAATCGATCAGCCTTAGAATCCCGCGCAGTGTGTAGACCTCCCTTGCTGTCAGTTCTGCCCGCCCCAGTATCCGCCTCGCCATCGGCACGGTCTTTTGCCT